>CAXUOL010001090.1:0-2041 GCA_964252435.1 uncultured Nostoc sp. | reverse complement strand
TTTTTTCTTGTACTTAAATATGGTTTAGCGCATCTTCATACAGAATTGGTATTAGTTCAACAGCATTAGGATTGACATTACTTCTAGCACGTCTATATTCTGCGATCGCCACAATCTCCGATTACTGTCTAAGGTAAGGCTAAATTTAAGATACCAGCTTTATGGGAGGATGGGTGTTGCGATCGCTGTGGCTTGCCGTTTCAGGAAATGGCAACTTATCAAAAGTTAGCGATCTAGGGTAATTGAAGAAAGTTAAATTAGCTTTCATTCACATTGGTATTAATATCACCAAGTAAGAGATTCAGAATTAAAAGTGATTTGTTTTTGTACTATAATGTTTTTTGTAAAATTAATGTTACTTATAGGATCAAAAATAATAGAAAATTTGGGAACATCTTCCAAACTACTGACTACGATAAGAGCATAATCTTTTCTATATTCCTGCGCTTTCAAAAATTCTTTATTTGTTAATCTTACACTACCATAAATAGATTTAATGCCTTTTATTTCGGCTAAAAGTTTGTTAAAACTGTTGAATCAGACTAAAGCAGTTAAAATATTAATGGCTTATTGCAGAAGCTCCAGGATAATGACAATAATTTGTCATCGATACTTTAGAGCCGCTTAATTTGCTAAATGACAACAATTTTGTACATTAACTAATTATTTGTCAATTTAACAATTTTTTGTCACAGTTTTGTAAATGCCTAAAACCCTTACATAGCAAGGATTATGTCAGGGTTTTTCTTATTAAAGACGATTGTACCCATCCAAGTCGGTATTCACAAATTAGATGTCAAATACCAGATGTTTCACAATTTAATTGTCACTTTCCAGAAACCTGAAAATAGTGGTTTTGCATAAATTAACAAATTATTTGTCACCAAGATAGTATAATACAACTATGTTTTAATAAAACATAGTATGCAGAATACAGAATCTTCTACAACCTCTACAACTTGGGCAAGCTCCGCAGATGTGAATAACGATCTTGCTGAAGCAAACGTTATTGTTTCTAAACTTTCGGATGAAGCTTTGCTGAAAATGGAGGTGATTCAAAATCTTTTAGACAATAGCGATCGCACTACATATACTCAGAAGCTCAAGGAAGCGGCAGAAAAACTTGGTAAGTCAGTACGTACAGTACGACGGCTAGTAGAGAAATGGGAACAGGAGGGTTTGGCTGGACTGGCGCAAAATCAACGGCTGGATAAAGGGAAGCACCGAGTTGATGGGAATTGGCAAGAGTTTATTTTGAATACCTATAAAGAGGGTAATAAGGGAAGTAAAAGGATGACTCGCCAGCAGGTATTTATCAAAGCTAAGGCAGAGGCTGAAGAACTGGGAGTTAAGCCTCCTTCCCACATGACGGTTTACCGAATTTTACAACCGTTAATAGATAAAATTGAGCAAGCTAAAAGTATTCGCAGTCCGGGTTGGCGTGGTTCGCGCTTATCAGTTAAAACCCGTGATGGAAAAGATTTACAGATAGAACATAGTAACCAAGTTTGGCAATGCGACCATACCCGTGTTGATGTTTTATTAGTAGATCAGCATGGCAAAATTCTTAGTCGTCCTTGGTTAACAACGGTTATTGATAGTTATTCGCGCTGCATTATGGGGATTAACTTGGGCTACGATGCACCAAGTTCTCAGGTTGTAGCTTTGGCGCTACGTCATGCAATTTTGCCCAAGCAATATGGTTCAGAATACGGACTTCACGAAGAATGGGGTACTTCTGGTTTGCCGCAACACTTCTATACAGATGGGGGTAAGGATTTTCGTTCCAACCATTTACAGCAAATAGGAGTGGAGTTAGGGTTTGTTTGTCATTTGCGCGATCGCCCATCTGAAGGTGGTAGTGTCGAACGTCCGTTTAAAACTCTAAACACAGAATTATTCTCAACTTTACAAGGATACACAGGTTCAAACGTTCAAGAGCGACCAGAGGAAGCCGAGAAAGAAGCTTGCTTAACGTTGCGGCAATTAGAGCAAATGTTGGTGCGTTACATCGTTGATAACTATAACCAGCGACTTGATG
>CAXUOL010001089.1:0-2042 GCA_964252435.1 uncultured Nostoc sp. | reverse complement strand
CTGCCATATATTTGAGGGCATCCAGGTAATTTTTATCCTGATATTCCCACCAGTGAAATTGCATCAAATCTAACGATTGCACATTCATCCTTCTCAAGGAGATATCAATATTTTCCTCAACGATTTTTTTTGTCATTTTGCCTGGACGAGGTACCCATTTTGTAAAAGCTTGCACCTGAGATAAAGCATCTTTTCCACGAGTATCAATTAGTTGACAGCGAAACTCACCAATAAAATCTTCTGCGGGGCCATAATGATCTGCTAAATCCCAAGTGGTAAAGCCTGCATCTACATATTTGAACATAGTCTCAATAGCGGCTTGGGGATTTATCCGTCCGTGTGCGCCGGAGACTTGCCACATCCCATTTAATATACGGCAGATGTTCAAATCGGGAGTAAATTGGAGACGACTAGCTGCGGGTAAGTTCATTTTCAATTTATGAGTGAGGAGTGAGAAGTTAGGAATGAGGAGTTAGGAGTTAGGAGTGAGAAGAGTTAATAATTAGTGAGTTGACAAGGGGGTTTTTGCCTTTTTAACTTTTCTACTTTATTATGAATGATTTCGGACTGCTAGAGTTAATAACTGCTAAAGTCTTAACTCCTAACTTCCAACTCCTAACTCCTAACTTTTTAACGCCAGCCTTTTTCAGCTTGTTCGAGAACGAAAGCAGCAACGTCTTGAATTTGCTGTTCAGTGAGACGCTCTTTATAGGCTGACATATTATTTTTACCATTGGTTACTATAGATGTAACTGCCTCTATTGAATCCATACCATACTTTTTCAAGGCTGGCTTTTTGAGATTTTTACCTCGCCGAATTATGTTGCTGCCGTTGATATGACAACCAGCACAATGAACGCTAAATATTTGTTCGCCGTTAACTGTATCTGCTGCACTAGCAGATAAAGTAAAAGTACTGATTAATAACAAAAAAGTTACTAATACTAATGTCAGTAGTTTTTTCAATTAAATTCTCCAGATTTGGACATACTGGTTGCAGACATAAGTGTTAAAAGCAATACTAAAGTGATTCAAAGTCAGTTGTAAATCCGGCAAAATTTGCACAATCTTCTTGAAAAGCTTCG
This sequence comes from uncultured Nostoc sp., assembly GCA_964252435.1. GTDB lineage: Bacteria > Cyanobacteriota > Cyanobacteriia > Cyanobacteriales > Nostocaceae > Nostoc. Next base: position 957 of record CAXUOL010001089.1, on the reverse strand, counting down.
GCATCGCTAACATCCTCAATTTTATAAGACATGATGCGCGTACCATCTGGCATTTTTTTGGAACCAATCAATTCACCTTGATATTTCTCTGCGATCGCTTTAAAATCAACACCATAGAGTTTCCAGGCATCACCCGAACAAGTAATATTTACTCGCCACATATTTCACTCCCAATTACTACCACTAAATATTCATCATCTCACAAATGGGCAACATCTTACACATCACCTCTTTGGGGCTATAATTTTCTATCTAAAGGAAGTACCAAGCCAGATCGGGCTACGCCATAATGTGGATGTAGGAACATTTCTAGAAAATTTTATCCAAATTAGTTAAATCCCAAGAGTTGAAAATGCCTAACAATATCAAGCAACAAATTCAAGCCGACTTGCAACAAGCAAAAGAAACTGGACAATTAAGAACTGAGAGGATTCGAGAAATAGTAAAATCCGCAGTTTCTCAAGTAGCTTCTGAGTTTAAACAAGGTTCTAGTGAAGTTCGTAGCATTGTGAAAGATGCAGTGTCTGCTGTAATTGAAAACTTCCAAGAAAAAGGTGGCGAACTCAAAGATGAAGTGACAGCTTCGATTGAAGGAGCGCTGGAAGGAATTAATAGCAAAAGACACGAAAGCATTGCTCAAACTCAAACAGATATAAAAAAGCTACAAGCTCAATTGGATGGTGAAGAAGAACAACTCCAACAAGAGGTTGATGTAATTTTGGCAGAGATTGAAGAGACGGGTAAGGAAAAACCTGCTAGTACTAAAACTGCAATTGATTCTGCTATCAATGCGCTTAAAGATAGTGAAGAAGCAGGATTGTTAAAGAAACGTTACGCCCAACTGCAAGCGCAGCTAGCGATTGTCCGAGCTAACTTAGCTGCACGCTATGGCGGACGTAATATGGAAGTTCAAGATTATCTAGACGAGGCTAAACACTGGTACGATAAAGCTCGTCC
>CAXUOL010001088.1:0-2044 GCA_964252435.1 uncultured Nostoc sp. | reverse complement strand
CCCTTTCCCCTTTCCCCTTTAACCTTTTCCCTTTTATCTGTTAACCAGATATAAAAGGTGTTTTATTTCTGTTAGCGTCGGCGGGTATAGCCCATTCGGAATTTTGCTGTCAGCAGCACTATTGAGGCAAGCTACCAGCAATATATTGACATCATATATATTGCTAGAGCGATTCTTTTTGCTGTTGCTTTTGTCTGTTAAATCTGGTTTTGCCGCCCTATATACTTTCTGGCGATGCTTTGGGTCATTGGCTTGTCATAGTCTCAGGCTGAAACTTGTAGTATAGTATATGCTTAAGAGGGCAGCTACATGTAAATGCACCAGGGTAGATTTTCGTAGACCTTCTTCAAGAGAACATACCTATTGGTTATAGTACAGTCGAGTAAGTAGGAGTTGAGAATCTAGATTGGCTGATAAGTTAGTTTGTGAGCCTTTGTAGAAACCTAATTAATCAAGGAGTGCGTTACTCTTTTAAAGTTGTAGCAATTGCCGTCGCTTCTGGATGTATCTTTTGACTATTTGCGGTTACGGAGACGGGTTTTAATTACACTTATCCAAAAGGTAAAAACTCAATATTACACAATACAAATTTAAAATTATGCAAGAATAATGCCATAATTATGAATTTTATCGGCATGACAATGACTGAGGTTGTCATAAGTTTCATGGAAATTCAATGTATACAAGTACTACAGTAGCGATGGTACTCAGCAGAGAAGCGCGTAAATAAATTCTCAATAAAAACACGTAAAGTAAAACTGGTGCAACAGCAAATTGCCCAATCTACAATAGACAGCATTATGGTTATGGTTACTGCTACTACTCCCAAAATTCTGATCGTTGATGACGACTTCGGCGTCCGAAATCTCGTCTATCGTTTTTTAAGTCGGAAATATCAAATAGAGTCGGCAGCAGATGGTAGGACTGCCTTATCGTTGTTTGAGCAATTCAACCCAGCTTTAGTAATTCTAGATTGGAATTTGCCGGATGTTACTGGTTATAGTCTTTGCCAAGAAATGCAAAGTCGTACTAATGTTTTAGTAATGATACTAACTAGTAGAACTGACGAGGCTGATAAAATTAAAATCTTAAGCGCAGGTGCTGATGATTTCATGACTAAACCATTTAGTCTTGCAGAAGTTGAAGTTAGAGTAGAAGCTCTTTTGAGGCGGATACGCTACATCAATCCCTCCCCAACACAACGTATTGTTTTCAAGCAACTAGTAATTAATCCAGAGGGTCGGGAGGTAACACTTAACGATAAAACTCTTGCCTTAACAGCGTTGGAATTTAATATCTTACATTTTTTGGCAAGTCATCCTAATCAGGCTTGGAGTCGTCCACAACTAATCCAACAAATCTGGGGTTGCGACTACGTAGGAGATGGCCGGGTGGTTGATGTGCATATTGGTCAGCTTCGCAAAAAGATGGAAGTCGATCCCAGCATACCGGAGTTTATTAAAACTGTGCGGGGCTATGGTTACAAGTTTGAAGCGACCGACGAGAATACTAATTCGTAATTCGTAATGACGCTCTCTACGAGACGCTACGCGAACGCAGACTCGCTAACGCTACGCTAACGTAATTCGTAATTAATGAGTATTTGCACCATTGTTTTATTAATGGAGACAAAAGAGTGCATTTATGCATGGGGTAATAATTATAAATTCTCATGGCATCTGACTTACCTAAATACTTTTACTGAGGTTTGACCGTATAAGTTGCGTTAATTTGGGACGTTGATACAAACTGATTTGGTGATTTCGTGTCTGCCCAAGCCTATAAAAAATTGCCAGATTGAGGAACTCAGGGAAAACTTGGATTCGATCAATAAGGCTTTTTACCAACGCGGTAAAGTTATTTTTGACCGAGTTAAACCAGAGTTAATCAAAACTCACTACAACTGGTACATAGCTGTTGAGCCTGAGAGTAGAGATTATTTCATTGATACAGATGAATTAGCTGCTATAAATAAATCTCGCCAGCATTACCCGAATGCTCCGGTGTTTATATTTTGGATTAATGAAACAGGAATAGCTGGCAC
>CAXUOL010001087.1:0-2055 GCA_964252435.1 uncultured Nostoc sp. | reverse complement strand
TTGTATTGACAAATACTTATAGCCAATTCAACACAAATACCAATGAAATTTCTTTTTCAGTCCCCCATACTCAATTTCCTATACACCATGCCGCATTTTGAATAGATATAAAAATAAGGTTTGGCGGTGAACCAAACCTCTATATAAATCCAGTGCATAACAACATCCCGAATCAATTTACTCATTATTTATTCATAGGGCATCTTTCCATAGGATGTGTGCAAATATCCTGAAACCTGATATAAAATTCCCCTAGTATAGCCGAATACTAAAAATAGAAAATCAATCTGCCATAGCCTCTAGCCTATGGCAGATTGATTAGATGTTAAATTCAATAAAATAACTAGAAGGATGTTTACGTTCAAAACTTGCATTAAAGCGATTTTTCCAACTAGCAAGCCAAATAAAACACGGGATAAATAGTATTAACCACCGGCGACAGCAGGCACAATACTTACTTCATCGCCATCTTTCAGTGCTGTGTTAATACCATCTAAATAGCGGATATCTTCGCTATCGACATAAAAATTTACAAACCGACGTAGCTTTCCTTCTTCATCGCACAACCTCGATTTAATCCCAGGAAAGCTTTGTTCTAAAGAGTCTAATAATTCAGCAATGGTGCTACCGCTAGATTCGAGAGTAGCTTGATTATTAGTCAAATTCTGAAGAGTTGTAGGAACTAAAACTGTTACAGCCATAGAAGTACAAAGTCAAGAGTGAAGAGTTAGGAATAAAGTTAAGAGCAAAGAGTTATGAATAGAAAAAACTCATAACTCCTAACTCCTGACTAAACGAGGACTTGTTGCCATTCCAAGCGATCCAGAGTACGCGATCGCTCTAGCGCACGTTCAAAACTATCGAGTTTAGCATCAATGGTCAGGGGTTCGCCAACGTAGCCTTGGATTGCTTCTTGAGTTTTCAGACCATTACCGGTAATGTAAATCACGGTGGTTTCATCTGGATCAATTTTGCCAGCTTCTACGAGTTTTTTCAGCACGGCCACAGTTGTACCACCAGCTGTTTCTGTGAAGATGCCTTCGGTTTCTGCCAGCAGCTTGATGCCATCAATAATTTCTGCATCATTGACTGATTCAATGTTACCACCAGTTTTCTTAGCTAACTCCACAGCATAAATGCCGTCTGCTGGATTACCGATCGCTAGCGATTTAGCAATTGTATTCGGTTTTAATGGCTTGGGCTTTTGGTTAACAACGTTATGCTTGTGGGCCATGAAACGGACGCTCTTGTTTTCTACCAAACCAACTTCGATAAATTCTTGGAACCCTTTATAAATTTTTGTAAAGAGTGAACCAGAAGCCAAGGGAGCAACAACATGATCCGGTAGTTCCCAGCCTAGTTGTTCCGCAACTTCAAAACCTAGCGTCTTGGAACCTTCAGAGTAATAAGGACGCAGATTAATGTTGACAAAACCCCAGCCATGTGTATTAGCAACTTCCGAACAAAGACGATTGACTTGATCGTAGTTGCCCTTGACGGCCATCAGAGTGGGACTGTAGATCAAGCTACCGATAATTTTACCAGCTTCTAAATCTGCGGGGATGAATACACAGCAGTCTAAACCTGCATGAGCTGCGATCGCAGCTGTAGAATTTGCCAAATTACCCGTGCTAGCGCAAGAAACGGTAGTGAAACCCAACTCTCGCGCTCTCGATAGAGCAACTGAAACTACCCGATCCTTAAAACTAAGGGTGGGCATATTAACGGCATCATTTTTTATATAAAGCTTATTTAGACCCAGGCGACGGGCAAGGCGGTGAGAACGAACCAAGGGAGTCATACCCGTTCCCACATCTATAACATTGTCAGTTGCAACAGGCAAAAAGGGACGATAGCGCCAAATTGAATTGGGCCCGGCTTGAATTGTTTCACGAGTGACAGTCAGACGGAGGGCGTTGTAGTCATACTTAACTTCTAAAGGCCCAAAACATAACTCACAAACATTACTGGCTTTGAGTTCATATTCCGCACCACATTCTTTACACTTCAAGGCTTGAAAGTAGGCAGTGCTGGTTTGGGTTTGGGTTTGGGTTT
>CAXUOL010001086.1:0-2070 GCA_964252435.1 uncultured Nostoc sp. | reverse complement strand
TTTCGCCCTGGTGAAACTGATACAGAAGGTATTGCATTAACTAATAAAGGAACTGTATTTATTTCTTCTGAAGGCGACGCTGCAAAATTAATTAATCCTTTTATTAAAGAGTTTTCACTATTTTCTGGCAGAGAACTTTTCACACTCCCCATACCAAACAAATTTTTACCAGATAAAACTAATCAAAAAGGTATCCGCAACAATTTGGCTTTTGAAAGCCTCACCATCACACCCGATAACAAGCATCTATTCACAGCCACCGAAAATGCTCTAATTCAAGATGGTGTCGCAGCTAAACCTAATATCGGTAGTTCTTGCCGAATTTTGCAATACAACTTGCTCAACAATCAGCCAGAAAGGGAATTTCTTTACCAAACTGAACCAGTTACACCATTTTTGAATCTGATTGGCAAATTCGCTAGTGGATTACCCGATTTACTTGCTCTCGATAATCAAGGACACTTCTTAAGTTTAGAAAGGTCTTTTACTGGTTTAGGATTTGCTATTTCCCTGTTTCAAGTTTCTTTAGAAGGATCTGATGATATTCATAATATTAATAGCCTTTTAGCAGTTGACTCCAAAAATATTAAACCAGTTAAGAAAAAACTGCTGTTAGATTTGAGAAAACTAGATGTACTGCTAGACAACATCGAAGGCTTAACTCTTGGCCCAAAACTACCGGATGGTCAACAATCATTAATTCTCATCAGTGATAATAATTTTAACTCCCTGCAACGCACCCAGATACTAGCTTTTAAAATTAAAATTGAAACTCCGCTAATTAGATTATTACGCCGTTTACTCCCGAATATTAACCTTTAATCGTATAGAGGTAAAAGTGCTATCGCGGCTTGACCGAAAATGACTCATGATACAGAGCAACTAAATTTATTTATGGAGAAGTAAAAAAATGTATTTCAAGACGCGCAGCGTGTTCGCCCTTGGCGTCTCGTAGAGAGAAATACGAAGTCCTCAATTAGTCCCCTAAATTTATTTATGGGAATGATTAATGCAAGAATTTTGAATGCGTGAATTTTGAATTCGGAGCGTTCGCCCTTGGCGTCTCGTAGAGAAGCGAGGTGACTGCTATTTAATTATTTCTGATTATGTGTATTCACGGAATCTCCTAAGTAACTTTATCTAGCTTATTTATAGTTTACGTGTAATTTCTCAACCGTACTCCTTAATAAATATGTTACACAATGTTTAGTAGCTTTTGCAGAGAGCTTAAGCATCTTTAGAGCATATAATTAATGTTTTCAAAATTCGGATATTTCTTAGATTTAAATTTAATAATTAGCTAAACTTAATTCAAGTATTTTGCCAATAACATTTTTTATAAATGATTTTTATGCCAGAAAATAAAATTGAGAGTACTGTAGAGCAAAAGGCAGAAGAATTAGACGATTACATCGGACAATTTTTAAACAATCGCTATTTAATCAAAGATTTGATTGGCAAAGGAGGAATGGGTAGAGTTTATCTAGCGGAAGATACTGCTAAAGGCAGTATGCCGATCGCAATCAAAATCTTATCACTTAGTTTGTCAAACCAACAAATGTCCCAACGTTTTGCCAGAGAGATTTTTATTGGCGCTCAATTAGGTCGCAAAAGTAAACATATTGTTCGCATTTTAAGTTATGGAGTTACTGAGGATAAAACTCCATTTTATGTAATGGAATACCTCCAAGGAAAAAATCTCAAACAAATTCTAAAAATTCAGCCTTTAACAATATCGAAGTTTTTAGAAATTTGTAATCAAATTTGTTTAGGTTTACAATGTGCCCACCAAGGTATCAGCCTTAAAGGAGAGATTTATCCGATTGTTCATAGGGATATTAAACCAGAAAATATATTTATTACTGAAGATAATAAAAAAGGTGAAATTGTTAAAATACTAGATTTTGGGATTGCTAAGTTTTTAACAGAGCGAAGTGGGATGACTCTAACAGATTCTTTTATCGGCAGTTTACCCTACTGTTCTCCAGAACACATGGAAGGGCGTAAACTGCTAGATGTCCGCTCTGATATTTATAGTTTGGGAGTACTAATGTTTGAGATGCTAACAGG
>CAXUOL010001085.1:0-2078 GCA_964252435.1 uncultured Nostoc sp. | reverse complement strand
TTAGTCAAATGTCAGAATGTTTTTGCGATCGTTGTAACCGGATGCGCCTGAGTGCCGATGGCTGGCTGCGCCCCTGTTTATTGAATGAAACTGGTCAAATAGATTTAAAAACTGCTCTGCGTTCTGGTATCAGCACCGCTCAATTACAAGAGCAGGTCAGACATTTACTCGGAATCAAGCCAGAAATTAACTTTAAACAACGTGATTCTGGTAATTTCAAGACATATACCCGCACCATGTCGCAAATTGGCGGATGAAAATAGCTATGAGTTAAAAGTGAGGAGTTAGGAATTATCGTCTTGCAACTCCTAACTCCTGTACAGACGCGATTAATCGCGTCTCTACTCCTAACTGTTTAAGCTTGTCGTGAGTAGTATTCCACCACAAGTAGTTCATTAACTTGTAGTGCCACCCATTCGCGCTCAATAACGCTGTTGACTTTACCAACCAACTTATTTTTGTCAAACTCCAAATGACTGGGGAGGTTGGCCAAACCGGGATATTGCAAGTTAGCTTCCACCAACTTCCGGGATTGTGCCCGATCTCTGACCGCAATTACTTCACCAGGACGGCATTGGTAGCTGGCAATATTCACTACACGACCGTTAACAGTTACGTGACCGTGATTTACCAGTTGACGAGCTGCTGGGATAGTCGGGGCTATACCCAAGCGGAAAACGGTATTATCCAAGCGCATCTCTAGCAATTGCAGCAGCACTTGCCCGGTAGAACCAGTAACACGTCTGGCTTTCCGCACATAACGCAGCAATTGCTTTTCAGTCAAACCGTAGTTGAAGCGGAGCTTTTGCTTTTCCTCTAAACGGATAGCATATTCAGAGCGCTTCTTGCGATTTTGACCATGCTGCCCAGGTGGGTAAGCGCGTCTGGCACTTTTACGAGTTAATCCTGGTAAGTCGCCCAAGCGGCGGACAATTCTGAGGCGGGGCCCTCTATATCGGGACATGAGTTTCCTTAATCTAATCCTGTTTAAACTTTACCCAAACATTCCATTTTGACATTCCACTGATCATAAATCAGCGGATTCTTGGTTTTTTGAAGCTGCTTACTTTGGTATGACGTATCTTACCAATGTAGAGGCATCTCCTTTACGCCAGTTGCTTTAAGTCGGTTGAGCCGACACACTAGCTTCCAAGCTTGAATTCCGACGTGCTCCGCCGTACTACTGCCAATAAGTTTTTTGTGTTTATTTAGTTTCGTAGGCTACTCAATCATCAGATTGGTTTACGCAGTATTCTTACTTTGAAATACTTTTTACGTTGCCTACTTATCTTTCAAACAGCTATATTAACACAATTTTCGACATAATTAATTATATCTATACTTTACTACCGCCGAAATTCTTAGATTACAGAGGATTTTTAAGATATTTGAGTTAGCATAACTTTGGGTGTTTGGAGAATGGCAATGTCAATGAGCAAAAAAGTGGTTAGCAGAGGTAAGAACAAACAAGGCAGTTACACCTCCAGGATTTTAACATTACCAGTTTTGGCGATAGCTGGATGTTTAACAATCTTGCCTAATGTGGCTGTTGCTGCCTCCTACAGGAATGATTATAGTGTCTGTGCTGGTCGCCTTTTGAGTGTGGGTGTAAAGGCAGAAGCGGCATCAGAAGGTTGTGCAGCAGCACTGCGTCCAAAAGATTTGGCTGCTTGCGTGGTGAAAATTGATAAGGAAACCCAAATTGCTGCAACGGATGCGCTTTCTTCTTGTGGGAAGGCGCGGCGTCCTGAAGAGTTAGCAACCTGTGTAGTTGGCGTCAGCTTAAGCACTAAGGAAGAAGCTAATCCGACAGTTTTAGATTATTGTGGACGCAGTTTGTTACCCGTGCGCTTTGGGCAGTGTGTGGTTGGCTTGCGTAGTCAAATCGACTTTCCCGCTACTCAAGCGCTAGATACTTGTATCAGTGCTGATGATAGTGTTATCGGTGCTTCATCTTCGTCTACACCGCCAACTATAATACCTGCGGGTTCAAGTCCAAGTTTAGAGACTACCCCATTTCCAACGCAACCGAGTGTTCCAACGCAACCGATTGTTCCAACCCAACCGGTTATTCCAAC
>CAXUOL010001084.1:0-2083 GCA_964252435.1 uncultured Nostoc sp. | reverse complement strand
GAATATATCTAATTTAGCATTTATGCAACTTAGATGTGGAACAGCTTATCAGCTAGCTGCCGTTCCGTTTCTTCGTTCAGCCTGACACTGAGCATAACTTTTATCATACTTGCAATACACGTATGACAAGTATAACGCGGATTAGTTAAATTTGGAATTTTGCACCAGCCAAACCCAAAATACAAAAATCTCACACCCAGACGCTAAAACACAACTTTGCGCCTCTGCGTGAGATTTCTTAAACTCTTACTCAATCGCACACCTTACTTTAACCATCTCGCCGCATCTTTGGCATGATAAGTCAATATCAAATCTGCACCAGCCCGTTTAAACCCAGTTAAAGTTTCCATAACCACTCGCTCTTCATCAATCCAACCATTGAGAGCCGCAGCTTTCACCATCGCATACTCACCAGAAACATTGTAAGCCGCAACTGGCAAGTTACTTGCTTCCTTGACGCGCCAAATAATATCCATGTATGCCAAGGCTGGCTTAACCATGAGCATATCAGCACCTTCAGCGATATCTAATTCAATCTCTTTAATCGCTTCCTTGGCGTTACCTGGGTCCATTTGGTAAGTTCTTCTGTCCCCAAATTGTGGTGTCGAGTCTGCTGCATCCCGAAATGGGCCATAATAACCCGAAGCATACTTAGCAGCATAAGATAAAATCGGCGTATCTTGAAATCCGGCTTCATCCAAACCTTGACGAATCGCTTGTACAAATCCATCCATCATTCCCGAAGGCGCGATGATATCGGCACCAGCTTTCGCTTGAGAAACCGCTGTTTTCTTCAACAATTCCAGAGTTGGGTCATTTAAAACTCGTCCTGTTAAATCACCAACTTGCAGATAACCACAATGACCGTGGCTAGTATACTCACACAAACAAGTATCAGCAATTACAATCAAATCTGGCACTGCTGCTTTTACCGCCGTCGCTGCTTTTTGGACGATACCGCAATCATGCCAAGCGCCAGTGGCATCGACATCTTTATCAGCCGGAATCCCAAATAAAATAATAGAAGGAATTCCTAAATCGTAAACTTCTTTTGCTTCTTCAACAATTTTATCTACCGAAAGTTGGTAGACTCCAGGCATCGATTTCACCTCATTAGCGATTCCCTCACCTGGTACAGCAAATAGTGGGTAGATTAAATCGCTTGTTGTTAAAACAGTTTCACGAACCATCCGGCGCAATTGGGGATGTGTACGCAGACGACGGGGGCGATGTATAGGAAACATAAAATTTTATCAAGAAAAACAACCCAAATAGACACAAAAGAAAGCGTCACAAAAGCAGGCTAAAATTTTCCTGCCGTCAGACAGACTACAAACAGTGCTTAACTGTCTTTTGCCCTACTCTTAATCAAGTTGTGGGGCAATTTTGTATTCTACAGCTTGGTTGCACCTATCCGACGGACTAGAAAAAAAACAACATTATGAAGCAATTCAAAATCCAAAATGATAAGACCATCTGTAGGCAAAAGATTGGCAATTACCAATGCCCAATGCCCAATCCTGATAAATTTGTGTTAAAAAACTCGGAAAATATAGGGATAACGGAAGGGTATATCAGGATTGTTGAAAACTCCGATGAGTGCCCAAATTGTTAATCCCCAGTGTAATAGATATCCCAGACCAGCTAGTGGCCCCAACAATAATAGAGGTAACACTAACCAGCCGAATAGAAAAAACAGCGCTCCCAGAATTGCACCATAAAACCAGACATTAAAGTGGAAATTGATGGATTCTTTGGCGTTTTCTTTAACAACAGGATCGTCAGATACAAGCAGTATGGCGATAGGTATGCCTACAGATACCAATGTTGTGCTGAAAAAAATCGCTCCATGAGACAAGGCAGATAGAAGCTTTCGCTTGTCTGTGTCGTACATTGCTTTCTCCTATTTAGTCGGATTGTTGGTTATACTACGACCCTATCATGAGCATCGTTGTCTTAAGATTAAAAGACTTGCCAGAGTCAAAAAAAATTAAGCTACCTAACAAACAAATACATTTATGTCTACTGAACTTCAGTCTGAACTTATTCAAGCAGTTGAACTTCGCCGCAACTTTGCGATTAT
>CAXUOL010001083.1:0-2085 GCA_964252435.1 uncultured Nostoc sp. | reverse complement strand
GGAGGTGGAACCCTTTCCCATAAGGGGGCAACTTGAGCGATTTTCATAAGTTTTTCTGGTTCAGTCTATGAAATTGTCCTCAATATAATGAGCGACATCATTATTTTATGAGTAAAGAGCATTTGTACTTACTCTTTTGACATTTAAATTAACCTAACAGGCTATCAAAAGCGCAATAACGGTTAACCGTACCGCAAATTTTCTACCAACAAATCTAACTGACTATCGGCAAAAGTCAACTCTGAGCTACACTTCTAACCGTATAGCTAATCTATTATTTGTTGCATCTGTCTTGGGAATCATAATGAGGTAGAATATTTTGTAGCAGAACTTACAAAATTGAATATTTGGTAGCTGAAAATACTAAAATATTCAATGGGATCAAGTTATTAAAGCTTCATTTAAAGGTAATTGGCAAAAAGAACAGAAATTATAAATATTAAGTAATTGTACAATAATTACATAATTTGTAATTAGTAATTTAAAAAAATTCTGATAATTAACTAATGAAAATCGCTACTTGGAACGTCAACTCAATTCGTACTCGCCTTGAACAGGTTATCGATTGGTTAACCCTAAATCCCGTTGATGTTCTCTGCTTGCAAGAAACCAAAGTTGTGGATGCTGAATTTCCGCGATCGCCTTTTGAGCAGTTAGGGTATAACCTTTATATGTCAGGACAAAAATCTTATAACGGTGTAGCCCTGATTAGCCGCCAGCCACTCGTAAATGTCAGTAGCGGGTTTAGGGCGATTTTGCCAGATTTACATCACGAATGGGACGAGCAAAAGCGCGTAATTACTGGTGTAATTGATGGTGTTCGGATTGTAAACTTATATGTTCCTAACGGCGCGGCGGTAGGAACTGAGAAATACGAATACAAACTGCGCTGGTTGACAGCTATACATGAGTATTTACGATTGCTGGTGTTGTCAGAATCTGCAATTTGTGTGTGCGGCGACTTCAATATCGCCTTGGAAGATAAGGATATTCACGAGCAAGTGAGTACAGAAAATCACATTATGGCAACAGAAACAGAGCGCCAAGCCTTACGGGATATTCTGAAACTGGGATTTGCCGATGCTTTTCGCAAATTCACCACAGAAGGCGGAAATTATAGCTGGTGGGATTATCGCTCTGCCGCCTTCCGTCGTAACTTAGGTTGGCGCATTGACCATCACTATCTGACACCCATGCTATATGAGCGTGCTATAAGTTGTATTATTGATGTCGCACCAAGAAAGTTAACTCAACCCAGCGACCATGTGCCAGTAATTGTGGAATTTTGAATTGGGGATTGGGCATTAGGAGTGCTGAGTGCTGAGTGCTGAGTGCTGAGTGCTGAGTTAGGACTTAAGAGTTAAGAGTTAAGAGTGTTGTATACCCCCTTGTCCTCATGTCCCCTTATCTCCTTGTCCCCTTATCTCCCCTGCCCCCATGCCCAATTAATCAATCAATTTAACGGCTTATATATATCTTCAGAACTGGGATTGAGATAAGGACGCTGTAAATCTATTAGATGCCGCGCAAAGTGTTGGTCAATCGTCCTCATCCGTTCCTCCATTGCATTTTTACCTTTTTGCCAAGCTTCCAATAAAGCATTAGCGACGATTTGGCAACGGTTCATCCCAAAACTTTCTTGTGCCACAAATTTTTGGGTTGGTTCTTCGGCTAAACCTAACCCTGGGGCTAAAAATTTGGTAAACAAAGGAATTTCGGGCTGGAAATGGGATTGATTTTCAATATAAACAGTCTGAAGGATTGTGCGGATTGCTGGATAGTCGGGGAGTTCAAAGTAAAGTAGCCCCGAATCATAGCGTCCGTATGCAGAGGGGTTGTGGAGAACCTGAAAGCTAAAGGGAATCGAGGCTGCATTTAGTTGCAGTGTTAAGCTTTCCATGAGAGCGATCGCACCAGATGCGGTAAAGTTAAAGTAGATTCGCCCTGCTCCTAAATCGGCGTCTGGGCTGCTTTGTCGTTCCTGTCCAACATTGCTAACTGCTAAGTAACAGCCATTTTGCAGTCGATTTTTGGGCATCCAGATTGCTACCATGTCACCCACTTTGGTAGATTTTTTACTGGATT
>CAXUOL010001082.1:0-2087 GCA_964252435.1 uncultured Nostoc sp. | reverse complement strand
GAGGTTGGCACCGCTGAGGTTGGCACCGCTGAGGTTGGCACCGCTGAGGTTGGCACCGCTGAGGTTGGCATCGCTGAGAAATAATCTTAAGTTTTCTCTAAAAGCAGAGATACTCAGGCAGTGACTATAGCCGATAATACGGAGCAAGCGTTCTGAGTCAAATTGATCGGTATTAGGTTTACCGCAGGGGTGAAAGGTAATTTTGTCTTTGAGGTGGTCTTTTCTTTGGGCATAGCGATGCAACTCTAGAAGCAAAATCATCACATTCAGCCCTGTATACACATCCACCTGACGCAATCCCAACTCAATTTCTCGCTCTGGTAATTGCTCCCGCAATTGTTTTTTCTTTATCAGAGGCAGGTTTGCATCTTCTGCATCAATAAATTCCCCATTGCACCAACGGAAATAGAAATGCTCTAATCTTTGGAAAAGTTGACACAAGCGTTCTACATCGTGAAATTCTGAACTCTCAGCCAACAACCCCATCAAATATTCCACAATCTCAAGTGTTAAATTCCCATACCCGAATAAATCGTAAATCTGCTTATCTATTACCTCCGTGGTAATAAAGTCACGCTTGCTTACCTTGGTTATCCAATCCACAAAGCTTTTGAGTAACCGTTCCGCGAATAAAAATTCGCTAAAACTCTTGTGAACAAACTCAACTGAGCCGCCTTTATCACCGGAGGCTGGTTTAATATAAAATGCCGTCAACAGGTTATTGAGTAGCTTATCTTGTTGATTTTTTTGGGAGGCATTCTCCTGTCTGGCATCCTGAATTAACTTTGCAGCTGGGTTGTTGCTGTCTTTAAGCCGTGCTTCTAACATCGTCACTCTCGCAGATTCATTCCCAGACTGCACCACACACAAAGCGGCTTCCGTGAGAAACTGCCGTAAATCCTCACTCTCTAATCCAGTCAAGCGGGAGTTATCATTCTGATTTTCACTGTCACGCTGTTTTTCTAGTACCCACTTCACCGATTCGTCATAGATGCGGATTTTTGCCTTAATAGCGTCTGCACCTGTAAACATTTGGACATTGAGACGGTTCTCTCGGTGCATCCGTGCCAGTAAATAAAGCAGTAAAGGCTCTCGTGCTAGGTTATCTTTGACTTCATTAGGGCAAGCCTGCAAAAATTCTTCAAACTTACTCTTGTTAACTTGAGCCGCAATTGCCCATTTTTCCAGCCATGTTTGCCGAAGTGAGTCATCCATTGGCTGAAGTTCGACGCGCTTCAAGCTTTTGGTTTGTGAAAGTAGCCGCTCAATTCCTTGCAGCGCTAGGGGACGACCAGTAATCAAAAACTGATGATGGCAAAGGCGGTCTTTTTGAAACTGCTCCACTTGTTCTAGAAATTCCTTCAAGCCGCCGCTGGCGCGTCCTTGTAGCAACAGTTCGTCAAACCCATCCAGTAAAAACAAAAAGCGAGTATTCTTATCTGTCAGCCAGCCTGAATCACTGGTGACAAAATCAAGGTGTTGTAAATAGTTCTCTAGAGTATCAGTTAAATTATCTTTTAGTACTCGCAAATTCCCCAACTGAATGAGAATTGGGGTAAAGCTGGGATGTAATTCGCGCCACACCCAATCGGCAAACATCCGACAAAAGACACTCTTACCACGTCCGGCTTCGCCCTGAATAAACAAAACTTGTTTGTGTTTTGTATCTGGGTCATTCAGTATTCCCTTAACCCACTCTTCCAATTCAACATTTGCATCGTCTTTGGCATCCAGTTCTTTGACTTGCAAAGGTACATATAAATCCCGAAATGTAATATGAGTTTCATCAAAAATATTTTCTTCTGGTTTTGGTTTAATTATCTGTTCCAAATAATCTTCAATATTCAGATTTTTCTCTAGCTTTTCTTTTCCTCCGGCGCTATACCACTTCCAAAGTTTGTCCGCTTTCTCTCCGACTTCTACCAATGCCTCTTGCATATTTTCATCGGTGTGACACGCCACCCGTTCAGTGAAGGTTTTTGCTTCTGCCTCGGTTAATCCGGCTTCTTGCAAGCGTTGCTGTAAAATCTGATTACAGCTATTTTCAGGTAATTGAACCACAAACTAAGTTAGACTGAAGAAATAAT
>CAXUOL010001081.1:0-2091 GCA_964252435.1 uncultured Nostoc sp. | reverse complement strand
TACTTGAATATATCTAATTTAGCATTTATGCAACTTAGATGTGGAACAGCTTAACTGTGCAGGTGAGGAAGTGTGGCTGGGTTCCTAGTACGTGGTAGCGGCTGCGTCCCATGATTTTATTTAAATTAGAGGCGGAGCCTCTAGGATGGCATTCCCAGTCGGAGACTGGGAACGAGGGAAATAACTAATTTGAAAGCAGTTTAATTACTTAGAAATTTCATCAAATATTGTGTCAATGTAAACGCATCTACACCCAATTCGGTACGCTCTTGGGCTGCTAGAATACCTGCTTGCGAATGCCACCATGCAGCAGTTGCCACTATCTCTTCTATAGGAATCTGTTTAGTTGTCGCTTGTGCCAACAATCCACCCAGTAGTCCTGTTAACACGTCGCCGCTACCACCACGCGCTAAGGCGGGTGTGCTTTCAGGAACAATCCAAACAGCACCTTGAGGGTTGGCGATCGCAGTTCTTGCCCCTTTCAATAATACTATTGCCTCACTTTGCGCGGCAGCTTCTTGTACGGCTTTCACTGTGTCATGTTTGGCATCGGCGACATCAGGAAACAATCGCTGAAATTCGCCAGTGTGGGGTGTGAGTACGGTTACTGGTTGGCGTTTTTTTAATGTGGCGATCGCTCCCATTTGTGCCAAGATATTTAAACCATCGGCATCGAGAAGCAGAGGGCGATCGCTTTTAATTACCTCTTGCACAATGGGCGTATCATCTCGTGTTAAACCGGGGCCACAAGCGATCGCATTAAAGAAACTCAGATCGGTGTTTTCTGGTAGTTTTAGGTGGGCGATAGCTCCACTTTCCGTCTCTGGACAACCGACAATTAGTGCTTCTGGCAAGTGTGACACCAAAAGAGATTTCAGGGATTCGGGTACGGCAATCGAAAGCATCCCGACACCACTAGCTCTAGCACCCAAACCAGTTAAAATTGCTCCACCTGCATAGCGCCGCGAACCGCAAATCAGCAGTAAATGTCCTTCTTTATATTTGTGAGTAACTGCTGCACGGGGTAAAGGTAAAGTAGCAAGTGCCTTTGCTCGTCTAATAAGTTTAATTTTAGGTGCATCTTTGAGAACAGCTTCTACATCAGCTAAAGGAATATCGAAATCGATTAACTCAGCTTTACCAAGATATTCCAACGCTCGATCTTGGAAGAAACCTAGTTTCCATAAACCTAAGCAAAATGTGCGAGTGGCGCGAATGGCAGTTCCCAATACTTCGCCTGTGTCGGTGTGTAAACCTGAAGGTAAATCTATACTATAAATCGGTAAAGATAATTCATTTAACTGATTAATTGCAGAGGCAATGGGATCGGTCAGGTTTCTTTCTAAACCAAATCCAAACAAGCCATCAATCAACAAATCAGAATCTGGCAGTTGCTCAATTGTTTGATAAATTGGAATGCCCAAACTCTCGGCATATTGCAAGTGCTGCGAAGTTAATTCTTTAAGCTGAGAAAAAGGAGAATAAATCCAAACCTCATACCCGCGAAAGTATAATTCACGGGCTACGACTAAAGCATCGCCACCATTATGACCGGGGCCGACAAGAATTCCCACACGACATCCCCTTAACAAAGGGGTGTTTGAAAGAATCTCTGGAATGCGACGAGCAATTAATCCCGCCACCTTTTCCATCAAAGCAACTACAGGCATTCCCGCTGTAAAGATCCGCTTTTCAATATCGCGCATCTGCCCAGCAGTCACTACCACTTGCGAAATTTGCTCTTGTCTATCTTGCATCAGTCCTGAGTGGTGAGTTATGAGTTTCAGGCTAATTGAAAGTTTAGCAAAATTGACTCATATTCCACCCAAAAATATTACAAATCAATTTTCACGTCTTCAAGGATGCCGAGTGCGTCGGGGATGAGGACAGTTGATGACAGCAGCGCTAACTAGCGATTAGGGTGGGCACTGTTACCCACCCTCACACTCTAATTTGCTACTGCCTCCGTAGGAGCTGCCTCAACAGCAGTTATAGGTAAATAAACACTAACTTTTTTACGGGTTTTACCCTTTCTTTCAAACATTACAACACCGTCGATTAAGGCAAACAGAGTGTCATCGCTACCAATAC
>CAXUOL010001080.1:0-2092 GCA_964252435.1 uncultured Nostoc sp. | reverse complement strand
CGATCGCAGATCAATCCCGCACAATTCGCCTTCCAGTTCACCTTTACGAAACCATCTCGCGGATTAAGAAAACTACCAAGTTACTATCTCAAGAAATGGGTCGCAAACCCACCGAAGAAGAAATCGCCACTCGCATGGAAATGACCATTGAGAAGTTGCGGTTCATTGCCAAATCCGCTCAGTTACCCATTTCATTAGAAACGCCCATTGGTAAAGAAGAAGATTCTCGATTAGGCGATTTTATTGAATCCGATGGTGAGACACCAGAAGACCAAGTTTCCAAAAATCTTCTGCGCGAAGACCTTGAAAAAGTCCTTGACAGTCTCAGCCCACGCGAACGCGATGTTCTCAGACTGCGTTACGGTTTGGATGATGGTCGGATGAAGACCCTTGAGGAAATTGGACAGATTTTCAACGTTACCCGCGAACGAATTCGTCAAATTGAGGCGAAGGCACTTCGCAAGTTACGCCACCCAAATCGTAACAGTGTTCTCAAAGAGTATATTCGGTAGTCATTAGTCAATAGTCATTGGTCATTAGTGAATAAACAAATGACAACTGACAACTGACAAAACAAATAAAAAACCTGGTAGTGAATTAGCACTCCAGGTTTTTTTATTTATAGGTCATCTTAAATATTAAAACTTATAGGATGCCCCAAAAATGTAGAAAGCCTTGACCAGAAAAAAGCTCAACCAAAATGGCTGCTAAAAAGCCAATCATTGCCAAGCGACCGTTCCAAATTTCTGCTTGTGGGGTAAAGCCCCAACGCCAAGCGTTACGATCTTCAATTACGGGAGTAGTAACTTTTGTTGTGCTTGCATTTGTCATGGTTGGGACTCCAAAATTAATTATTAAGGTTTATTGCCTTATGTAAACTAATATAACAAATATTTTGAGAAGGGCAACATTTTTTATACTTTTGTTTCCATCGCTTGACATTAAAGGTAGGAATTAATAAAAGCTAAAACATCTATCTTTGGATACAACTATAGGACTTACACAAAAAACTTCTTAAACTCTTATCGGGACTTAAACATTTTTGAAGCAAAAACAAGGCTCAAACCCATACACGGCAAGGAAAATACACCGAAGGCTCAAAAATGCTTGAAACCCAGATATATCAACAAACCAGGCAAACCGATGTCAAAATCTCTCTGTATATACCTTTGAGGCTTTTTTCTAGCTACTTTTTGTCTAAGTCCCACTAATTAAGTTCGCACTTCAGCAACAGTGATGATTTTTTCATCGCGGTTGAGTTGGAGGATGCTTTCACCTTTGACATCCCTACCTAAGAGCGGCACTGTTTCCACAGGTATACGCACTACCCGCTCTTTATTCGTTACTAAAGCTATCTCGCCAGATGCGTTGGCGTAGCCCGCCGTTCGCGTAGCGTCTCGTAGAGAAGGCATCGCCATAACCATACCAGCTAAGTTGTCAGTTTTGCTAGCAAATTTCAGCGCTTGCGTGCCTAAATCGCCGCGATTAGCGGCTCTTAACTGACTTGCAGCCATCCGCTTGGCATATCCCTCTTGAGTAACTAGCAGTAATTGGTCATCTTTACCGACAGTGACACAGCCAACCATTTGCTGATTTTTCAATAGTCGAAATGCTTGTAAACCCATCGCTGTGCGTCCCATCACCGGCAATTGTTCATCATTGACTGCAAAGCGCAACAGTCGCCCACCGGAACTAGCTAAAATCAGATGATCCCCTGGTTTGGTGAACTGGGTAAATGACAATTCATCATCGTCTTTGAGCTTCAAAATTGTGATGCCGCGCCGAGTTAAGTTAGTAAATTCTCCCAGAGACAGCCGCTTAATTCGTCCCTGTTTTGTTAGGAGAATCATCTGCCTAGTTTCGAGATTTTCCGGTAGTAAAAAGCGGCTGACTACAGCTTCTTGAGCGCCTTGAGCAGTATTACTGAGCATGGTAATCAAAGGTTTTCCCCGTGGAGAACGCCCAGTGGTTGGGGGAATTTCTCCCACATTCACCGGATACACTTTGCCGCCACCAGTTAGTATTAGCAAGTCTTTCCCTGTGTCAGTTAAAACAGTTTGGATAATGAAGTCATTTTCATGCAGACCATTTT
>CAXUOL010001079.1:0-2094 GCA_964252435.1 uncultured Nostoc sp. | reverse complement strand
GCCCGAAGTCAAGCGAAATAATCCAAATTTTATGAGGAAGGTGAAAACCTCGCCCCTTGTGGGCGACCTGTTCATCCCTTTCCCCTTTCCCCTTTAACATGAGTCCCTTTTATTTTGATTTCTTTCTTACCAATTCCGTGGGCTTCATACCAGTGTAACTCAGCTTCATAAATGCTTCCGTCGTCTAAGCTAATGGTTGCAAAGCCTTTAAGTTTCCGCAACCGTCCTGAACCATAAGTTTTACGCAAGCGTTCGAGTTCACGAATGGAGTTACCAACAGCAATTATTTCAATATTGGTGATGTCTCCAATAATTTCAAAATTCAAGTAAGCATTACTCCTAGTAAATATTGCAACAAAGAACTTTTAACCACAACCCACCGCCAACCTTCGACTAACCAACTCAGCCGCTAAATGTATCGCTGCCTTCATACTCGTAGCATCAGCAATTCCCTTACCCGCAATATCAAACGCTGTTCCATGATCTGGTGAAGTCCGAACAAAAGGAAGACCAATAGAAGTATTAACTGCCCGATCAAATGCCATCAGCTTCACAGGAATTAAGCCTTGGTCGTGGTAAAGTGCCAAGTAGGCATCAGCAGGATTTTGTATTAAAGAATTTCCATACCAAGCTTGACCAGGTTTAACCCACATCGTATCTGGCGGTATTGGCCCATCTAGCTGCAATTGTGGTCTATTTTGCCGCTCTTGCTCTAACCAGGGAATTAACCAATCCTGTTCTTCATGTCCAAGTTGTCCCTGTTCGCCACTGTGGGGATTTAACCCAGCGATCGCAATTCTTCCTCTATATATACCAAAATCTTTCTCCAAGCACTCCACCAGCAAATCCAGTTTTTGTGTCAACAACTGCGGTGTCAACACATCGGCTACTTGACGTAGGGGAATATGTGTGGTAGCTAGTATTGCGCGGAGTGTCCAACCAGTATGAGGCGATCGTGCTACGAATAACATCCCAAAACGGTTAACACCTGATTTTTGTGCCAAAAGTTCCGTTTGCCCTGGATAATTATACCCTGCGGCTTTCCAAGCAGATTTAGCGATCGGCCCTGTGACAATACCATCAAATTTACCAGCCAGTGTTTGAGCGATCGCATATTCCATATATGCAAAACTAGCCGCACCACTGGCTGCATTACCTATTCCTGAGGTAATTTGATCTTTAATTTTTCCATCCAACTGCACATCGCTGACTGACAACTCATCTGGATTTGCCAAAGCTACTAAATTCTCAGTTAAATTCAGTTTGTGATAAATCTGTGCGAGCAAATCTCTGTTACCCACTACTGTAACGTCATAATTTTTACGAATTTCTGGATCAGCTAAAGCTTTCAAAATCACCTCCGGCCCAATCCCCGCCGGATCTCCCAACGTCAGCGCCAAACGCGGACGATTTTCTTTACCAAAATTTACTAAATCACCTTGATTATTTTGATACATAAAATATCTTCATAATTATTATCATCAAATTTTCCTATCTCCCTCATCCCCCTCATCCTTCTCATCCCCTCATTCCTCCTCTACAGTAGGCATTGCCCCCCAAGCCAGTAGGGATTACCTGCTAAACTAGTTTAAAATTATTTACACAGGTCTAATCCTAGCAACTATTGAAAAGCTTCTAGTAGACCTAGTTTACACACCACTTTGCATAAGGAGAATCACACTAATGGGCGGCGAAATTTTGAATGCAGCTCTATTATCTTTCGGTTTAATCTTCGTAGGCTGGGGCTTAGGCGCATTATTACTGAAAATTCAGGGCACAGAAGAATAATTGAGTGCTGTACATGGATAGCGGGGCGTTTAGCCCGTGCTGAGTTAGGAGTACAGACGCGATTAATCGCGTCTGTACAAGAAGACGCGATTAATCGCGTCTGTACAAGAGTTAAGAGTTATTATTCTCCCCATTACCTACTCCCTACTCCCTTTTTCATCGAAATGAGAAAAAAGCTTGTCCGTTAATCGGACAGCTATTTTTTCATGAGTCTATCCAAATAAATTGATTTTCTGAGAAAAGATGTAAACTTTTGTTTGCATAGGTTATTCTGATAACATTCTTTTCATAAAACATTAAAATTTA
>CAXUOL010001078.1:0-2105 GCA_964252435.1 uncultured Nostoc sp. | reverse complement strand
AAAGACGCTCCCAGTACCTACAATTGGATTTACCAGAATTTTTTCGCATCTTGGGCGGGAGTGCTGAATGGTTCCCTGTTATTTGCTTTAGTCACAGTGTTATTGTGGTGGGCTGTTGGTTTTCTGATGTATCGGCAACGCTGGTTTCTGAAAGTGTAAAAAAGATTTTTGTTGTTATTTACGTTTTAGTGTTTTCAATGTTACAACAGGTGTTAAGTGATAGATTTGTAACACTTTAGGAACAAAGGTAATCGCAACTTTATCAATATTATTGGCGCCTTAATCTGCGCTTTCTTTAGCAAGCTTACTAAAGTCCTGATATCGTTTCTAACGGCAGAAGCGTCTACAGACTTATCTGTGCGTTGAAAATTCTTATTTCTTCCAATTCACTAAATTAATCCATAGAAAAATTGTGAGGTAATCGATGCGTCGCATGAATTTTTGGGTATTTTTGCCAATTACCTTGATATTGGGCTGCTCAAATCAACTACTTCAATCTAACCCGTCTGTAGCCAACTCTAACCCAGCAGTAGTTGAACAAACTAGTCCAACTTTATTAGCAAAGGCAAGTTACCTTTCACCGTTGGAACAACAGGTAATTGTTGAAACAAATAAGATAAGAACAAATCCTAAAGCATACCTTCCAATTCTGGAAAACTATAGAAAGCGCTTTGAAGGGAACCGAGTCAAAATTTCTAATAATACTTATCTACGAACTCAAGAAGGAGTCAAAGCAGTTGATGAAGCGATCGCATTTCTCAAATCAGCACGTCCTATAGGAGCCTTGAGTGCATCTAAGGGTATGTCTTTAGGAGCAAAAGACCACGTAAAAGACCAAGGTCCAAAAGGTGCTATAGGTCATGATGGTAGCGATGGTAGCAACCCATTTACTCGCATCAACCGCTATGGTAAATGGCAAACAACCGCAGGCGAAAATATCAGTTATGGGCCAAACACCGCTCAAGATATCGTCATGCAATTAATTATTGATGATGGTGTGCGCGATCGCGGCCATCGAAAAAACATTTTTAACGGCGCTTTTAAAGTTTCTGGTGTTGCTTATGGAACTCACAAATCATATAGAACAATTTGCGTAATTGACTACGCTGGTGGGTATCAGGAAAAAACGTAAACGTGAGTTCCACTAACCTCTCCCTGCTTTGAACTTTAGTTCAAGTCTGTCCCTCTCCGACTCGGAGAGGGACAGGTTTTGCGTGGCAACAATTGTATGGGACGGCATAGAAAATTTCGTTCCAGTTTTAGCTGCTGGTTATAAACCTTTACTAGGAACTTCTCTGATGGCAGGATATCATCTAGAAATAGATTTTCAAGACAATGGTAAACTCTAATTGAGAAGTTTCTTCTCTTCAGCTAAGGCTTCTGACTACCAACTTCTTGTGTTTCAGGAGTAATGGGAGCGCCATTGGTTAAGTTAAGAATGCCGGAAACAACAATTTTGTCCCCCGCTTTTAGTCCTTCGGTAACTTGATAATTATTCCCCTCAATAACTCCTAATTTCACCGGCTTTTGTTGAGCTACTAAAGCTGGCGCTCCAGGTTTAGACTTTTCTGGTGGCGCTTGTGCCACAAATACAAAAGTCTCTCCACCCAAGCGAGATACTGCTGTAACTGGAATTAAAATTCCTGGATGTTCGTTCCAAATCACTCTAGTTTGCACTGACTGAAGATTAAGCAGTCGATTTCTCGAATTACCAAAGTTGGCTTTTACCAAAACTGTCTGCGAATCGGAACTAGCGTTTGGGGAGATAAAACTGATTTTACCCCTTGCTATGGGTTTGTCTTGGACATCTAGCATTTGCACAGGTAAGCCTAAGCGCAATTTTTTGGCTTCAGCTACGGGAACGGAAATATTCAGTTCTAAAGAGTCGTTTCTAGTTAGTGTAGTGAGTTGATCGGCTTTTTCCACATAATCTCCCACCTTTGCGGGAATATCACCAACAATGCCAGTGAAAGGTGCCAGAACTTTTGTGTATTGCAGTTGGACTTGGGCAGCTTGAACTTGGGCAGCTGCTTGAGTTACTTCCGATCGCGCTTGGGCAATTTCTTCTGGGCGGGAACCATTTTCTAGTTGTCTTAAGTTTTGTT
>CAXUOL010001077.1:0-2120 GCA_964252435.1 uncultured Nostoc sp. | reverse complement strand
CGAACTGGAATATAAGCTAGCTTTTGAGTACGACGTGGTTTATGAGTCAAAACACAGTTACTATGACCTATTTGAGGAAGCAGGAATCACTTGGAAGAAAACCACAAAATTGAACCCTAAAGCCAATCCAGATGCTGTTGCAGAAAAAAAAAGAGATTGAAACATTGCTGGCACATCACCGAGAGGAAATCGAAACAGGAAAGTTGAAAGTACTGTTAATTGATGAATGTCATTTAATGTGGGGAGATTTAAGTGGTTACGTATGGGGAAAAAGTGACCAAGAAATAGCAGTCCCAGTTGTAAACGAGCGAGATAAGCAAACATACTATGGGGCAGTTGACTATCTCCTTGGAGAATTAGTTCTCAAAGCTTATGATGCGGGAAACTCAAAAAATACTATCGACTACCTAGAATACTTACTAGCTGACTCTCCCGACCAACGATTACTAATTTTTTGGGATGGGGCTAGCTACCACCGCTCCAAGGAAATTAGAGGTTTCTTGAACTCTGTTAATCAAAGCTTACCAACTGAACAATGGAAAATACACTGTGTCCGTTTCGCCCCTAATTGCCCAGTACAAAATCCGATAGAGGATATTTGGTTACAAGCCAAAACATGGGTTCGGCGTTTTTGTGCTTTAATTCCTTCATTTTCACATTTAAAGTGGATATTTGAGTGGTTTATTAGACACACTACCTTTGATTTTGACACTCTACAGATGTACGGAGTTTATTCAAAAATCAAATAGGATTCCTATCGTTATTATTGGGGTTGGAATTAAAGAGGAGACGGAAGCAGAGTGAGGGGTATACTTCAGTGGAAATGCAAACTGCTGTAATCTGGACAATAATTTATCCCTCAAGTCAATTTCCAACCCTTTTTGTCAGCACTCAAAAACCTTCAGGGATAAAGCTAGATATGGGAGTGCAAGCTGTTAGGGATTTTAGGGTTTGGTTGAGTGACTGAGAAAATTCCGTCCCAGATGCGATCGCCTCTTTAATCTGGGCTGATAGCTGTGCTGCATTTTGCCAGTCAATTCCGGTGATTACCTGACGTTGACGCATTTGGTAGCACATTTGGACTGCGGGGTTGATTTCTTCAGGAGCCACTATCAGGCAATCTAGAGAAGAAGTACCTTTTTTACCGGGCTTCTTGATGATGTGGATGGGTTCTCCTGGTTTACGTTCAATGTCTGCGTTTGCCAGTTCAGCGCAAAGAGGAGTGAAGGCATCCCGTAGTAATTGGTCGTCAACCGCGATCGCTTCTGGAATCCAGTGCTGTTGACCTTCGTAGATGACGAGTAGTTTATTGCTATTTGTAGCAGTCATGGCATTTAAAACAGTGAAATTTGCGTAGTATTACTGGGTGGCTTGGTGGTATCTAAGCTAGCAGTTTGAGTACGAATTGGAGTTTGGATAGTGGGCGATTTATTGGTTTTGACAGCTTTAGTCTGGGCTATATTCCGGCGAATTTGGCGATTAGGAAAATCGGCTTTCAGTTCGTCCAGTAGTTGAACAATTGCAGGTGGTAAATCACCCAGTTCGTCTTGATTGAGCATGGTAACTACAGGGAAATCACCATGACTGCTAGCAGCAATCATTACAGGTCTACTCCTTAATTGTTTTGTAGGTAGTAAAGTGATGACAATTTGAACTTTGCATTGCTCAAAAATAAATGGTTCTAGTTGATTTACCTTGTTGGTAGAAGATGTTTCTATGTCATCGTCATCTAACTGATGAGAGTCGATTTCATCTTCGGCGTAGCTATTCTCATCACTTACTGGTTCTAAAAGTTGCAAAAAGTTAGGTTTACCTGCACGCAAGCGTTCCCTGTCAAATAGCAATCCTAAAGCTTGGAATTGTTCTTCAGCAGTGGTTTTTCCCTGTTGTTCTGAAATGTAAGATTTTAAGGTTTCAGATGTAACAGTGAGGTTGGCTTTGACAATGGCCTGTTCTGGTGTTAGCCATTTTGCGGTCATAGCTTTTTTGGCCTTGTTAACTGGTGTGCAAGCGGTTGTGGCGGTAGCCAGAAGTTGAAACTGTTTTTGAGAGTAGGTACTGCTAGACTAAAACATATCCCCTTTGCTTTTCTCGACTGAGCCATGTCCACGGTAATTACC
>CAXUOL010001076.1:0-2122 GCA_964252435.1 uncultured Nostoc sp. | reverse complement strand
ACCCACCTCACCCTTACGAGCTTTCCAGCCCTCAATTACTAGCCCAGACACCTCAGAAACTAGCAGAGTCAATAGGAAAACATCATCAATCTGTCCCACAACGGGTATAACGTCTGGGAGAAGATCAATTGGGCTAACCAAATAGACTAGCGTTCCTAAAATTACCCACCAACGGTACTTGGGGTTACGAAGCAAATCGCCATACCAAGTGTAAAGTGATTGGATTGAAAATTTCATATTTTGAACCTCCAGTTATCTTTAATTTTGACAAATTATGCTAAAAACTTCCGGTGGGAATAACCGCCCTAGTTAGTCTGGAAGACGCTACTCGTAATCTGTCATCAAAAACCTATTCTGTAATTCTCCATAAGAGTTTAATACCCCAAGGGTTTGACAATTAGAACGTCCAGTGATTCTAGTAATTTGGGATTATGGCAACCCAGCAGCAAGTTTGTCCAGCAGTCTAAGTCAAATACCCCATGCTTACACTGTCTTTTTAGGTTTTCGGTAAATTTATATTTTGGAAGTCCCTCATTTTGCATTAATCTCTAGAATTAAAATGCCTTAACACATTTGCTTTAGTCGTGGAGGGAGGAAACTTAAACAGTGGATATTTTAGATTTGTTTTATAAGGGTGGGCCAGCGATGTGGCCAATGCTAGTTCTATCGATTCTGGCTTTGAGTGTGATTTTCGAGCGTTTGTGGTTCTGGTTGCGAATTTTAACTCAAGAAAAGCAAATAGTTGATCGCATCCTAGATGCTGCCCAGGATAATTGGGAAGTAGCTGCGGACATCGCAAGACTTGCAAGCCATCAGCCTGTCGGGCGTTTTCTCTACGCCCCTCTACGTTTTGCCAAAAGTGATGCGGAAACCTTTCGACTAGCACTGGAGGCTACGGCAGAAGACGAATTAGCTGGGATGCGCAGGGGCGAAAAACTTTTAGAAGCCGTAATTGCCTTAGCGCCGTTGCTAGGATTGTTGGGCACGGTTTTGGGTTTAATCCACTCTCTGCGCTCAATTCGGATTGGCGATTTGGGAACTGAATCTACCGCTGGTGTGACTACTGGTATTGGTGAATCCTTAATTAGTACGGCAAGTGGGCTAATAGTTGCCATCATTAGTTTGGTATTTTACCGCCTATTTCAAAGTTTTGTAGTCAACCAAGTCAAAGTTTTTCGCAAGGCAGGGAATGAGATGGAATTGCTCTATCGCCAGTCTCCTCCTGACTTTAGCAATAGGACATCAGCAATTGTGCCAGAAAATTTCACTCCACCCCGCAAGCCAGGAAAGACTAGAGTTTCTGAACCTCCTGAACCTCCGAATACACCTAATTAATAATCAATAATTCAACTCCTGAACCAGGCTTGAGAGTAAGACATGAAAGTTAATCTACATACTCCAATTGAAGAAGTCCAAATTCAAATCATCCCTTTAATTGATGTTGTTTTTTGTGTTCTAACGTTTTTTTTATTAGCGGCTTTACAATTTACACGGCAACAAGCAATAAATGTTGATTTGCCTAAAGCCAGCCCCAGTATTGTCTCTGGAATAACGTCACAAAGTGGAAGTGTGATTGTTACCATCGATGCTGTGGGAAATACTTACATAGAAAAACAGCCTGTAAAACAGGAAGATTTGAGACAGAGTTTAAAACAGTATCTCCAAGCAAACCCTAATGCCGTTGTCGTGCTGAATGCTTCGCGCACAGCAACTTACAATGATGTGATTGAGACATTGGATTTGCTACGACAAGTAGGGGGCGATCGCGTTTCTTTGGGAATTATTCCTGGCCCATCTCAACCATCCATAAACTTACCTAACCAGCCTACTATCCCCTCTTTCCCAATCAATCCTGGTGCAACACCACTTCCAGGCATCAATCCCGAAGGAAATATTACCCCAAAATTCCCCTTAGCACCTAATTCTGTACCCTTTCCTAGCATCACTCAGCCTCCAACTGGGCAAGGCATCAATCCTGGTATTTCTCCCGTGGTTCCTAACTCACCAGCGCCTCAAGCGCCTGTAGCACCCAAACAAACCCAACCTCCTCTTAAAAGATGAGATAGAGAAATGGGGAATTGGGGATGGGGAATGGGGCATTGGGCATGGAGAAGAGGCAGAG
>CAXUOL010001075.1:0-2144 GCA_964252435.1 uncultured Nostoc sp. | reverse complement strand
GCCCCATACTCCTCAAACATAAAACTGAGAAAGTTACGGGTATCTGCTTCATCATCTACAACTAAAACTCTTAATCCAGCAAGGGGCGTAGATCCTACAGAGGAGGAAATTTTTCCTGTTGCTTCTCTATTTCCTCTATTGTCTTGTAAGAGTGGTAGTCTTACAGTAAAGGTTGCTCCTTGCCCAGTGCCTAAACTTTGGGCAAAAATTGTCCCCTTGTGTAGTTCTACTAGATGACGGACGATCGCTAATCCTAGCCCTAGTCCATTGTGCGATCGCGTTGTGGTGCTGTCTGCTTGCCGAAAACGCTCAAATACTTTGGGTAAAAACTCGGAACTGATACCAATGCCTGTATCGATAACTTGAATTTGGGCGTACTGAGATTTTGAATTTTGAGATTTTGCAGAAAGTTTAAGGCTCGGCTCCCGATCATCTGAATTTTCCAAGACAGATTTTAGATTATTGCTTTCTTCAGTGTTTGCAGAGTCTAAATTTTCACTATCAGATTCAAATCTAAAATCGTTCGACTGGCTTGTACTAAAGCTTGTGGAAGTAGCGCTCACACTGTTCGCGTAGCGTTCCGCAGGAAAGTCTGAAATCGGCAATCCAAAATGCTTTGACAGCCTGACTTCTACCCTACCACCTTTAGGGGTAAACTTTATTGCATTAGTTAGTAGATTCCAGACAATTTGCTGTAAACGGGCTGGATCGCCATAGACTGTCCCTATAGAAGTATCCAGCACAGTATTTAATTGAATATCTTTTGGCTCTGCTAGGGGACGCACTGCCTCTAAAGCTGCCTCCATCACCGAGATTAGATTCACTGCCGATACGTTTAACCGCAACTGACCACGGATAATCCGGGATACGTCCAAGATATCCTCAATTAGTTGCATCTGAGATATGGCGTTGCGTTCGATCGCCTCCAAAGCGCGGGAAGTGGCTTTTTCGTCAAGTTTCTTGGCACGGAGAATTTTTGACCAGCCAAGCATCGAGGTTAGAGGCGTGCGGAGTTCATGGGAGAGAACAGCTAGAAACTCATCTTTCATCCGATTCGCGGCTTCTGCTTCCTGTCTTGCCGTTTGTTCGCGAATCACTTGAGCGCGGACTTCTTCTGCTTGCTTGCGTTCGGTAATATCTTCAAGAGTGCCTACATAACCCAACAAGTCTCCTTGACTGGAAAGCATCGGTGATGAACGAACTTGAACCCAACGAATGTTACTGTGAGCAGCTTGAAAGCGAAATTCTTCTGAGTATTCCCGACCTTCACAAATGTAAGCAGACCAACTAGCGATCGCTCGTTCTTTGTCTTCTGGATGAACAGATTCCAGCCATCTCTTTTCTAAACTTTCTGCCGCTTTCAAGCCACAAATTGCCTGATAGCGGGGATTAGTATATTTACAGTCGCCTTTGGTATCAGTTTCAAAAATGCCAACGGGTGAACAGGTACTTAGCGATCGGAATCGTTCTTCACTTTGCCTGAGTTCGGTATTTACAGCTACCAATTGCGCTGTTTGTTGCTTGATGGCTTCTGTTTTCTTAAATAGTTCTACAAATACTGTGACTTTAGAAGTCAAGATATTGGGGTCTAGTGGTTTGAGCAGATAATCAACCGCACCCAAGGCATAGCCTTTAAACAGCATTTGGTCGCTGGTACTAAAGGCAGTGAGAAAGATGATTGGAGTATGACGCGATCGCCCCCGATTGCGAATTAAGGTAGCAGTTTCAAAGCCATCCATCCCTGGCATTTGTACATCCAGTAAAATCACCGCAAAGTCTTGATGCAGCAGACACCTCAAAGCTTCTTCCCCGGAAGTAGCTCTCACGAGATTCTCCCCTAATTTTTCTAGGATTGCCTCTAGTGCCAGCAAATTTTCTAGTTTATCATCTACTAGGAGGATGTTGACTTTGGGTTCCATCTGCATCGGTTTATTTCTGTGATGATTGACAAAGCTTGACCATCTGGGAAGCAATGTTTGAGAGTGTCAAAATCCAGTCTACTGTAATAGCAGAAATTGCTGCCTCTGGCATAATGTCGCTCTCTGCTGTGGCAGGTTCTTGTACAATAGTAATTCCTCCCCGCGCTTTTATTTTCTTAAGACCTTGCATACCATCTTGATTTGCTCCTGTCAATATTACACCAA
>CAXUOL010001074.1:0-2151 GCA_964252435.1 uncultured Nostoc sp. | reverse complement strand
TTGACCAATCAGTAACAGATTTCCCTCTAAATCCCACCAGCGCAACCAAAATTGCTCAGGATTATTCAAGTAGCTTCCTTGCCATAACCCTAGTTCCACTCCTAAAGGAGTAATTGGGTAGTGGCCTCGCTCATTAGGCTGCATTTTGTGGTAGGAAAAATCTACTAGGTGATAAACCTCTAGTTTGTCATTACTGATTTCATAAATGGCATAGTAGGGAATTCGGATTACTCGCTCATATACCCAGAATTTACCTGGTTTTGCGCCTTCCCGACTACCAGTTAGAGGTAAAGGAGTAACATCTCGTTCTTCATCGCCATTACCACTAGCTAGTTCTACAGCAATCAATGGCGGTATGTATTCCCGCCACAATACATAAGAGCGACGGTTTTTACCATCTAGCCTTGGTGGTACACCAGGGACATAAAACCAGTCGGGTGCTGCTGCTCCTTTTTCTGGTGGATCAGTTTCTCGCCAGTAAATACCACAATCTTGACCAATGCAATACTGACCATCTGGATGTAAGCGTTGCAAAACTTGAGCAATTGAGTCTGTCAAAATGACGGTTTGGGGATGCTTTTGAAAATTTTTCACAAACGTACCATCAGACTCTGGTAGCTGAGTGTGATCGGGAAACTGGGGCGGTATGGCAATATCAGCAAGTGTTTCACTCATACTTTGAAAAGTATTGCAGCTATTTATTTAGTGCTTCACGCTTCCCATAATGTATTACAACCTAGTATAACACCTTGCTCTGTCTTGATTTCAGTGCTTCTACCCTGCCAAAACCTCTTTGATTGCGGATAGAAATATATGAAATCTTATATTTTGAGAATCTATGTATTTTAAAGTAGGCGGGATTGTGGGTGCGATCGCTATTTTATTGAGTAATGGTAGTGCGTTCGCTCAAGATGCAGAAAGATAC
Source organism: uncultured Nostoc sp. (assembly GCA_964252435.1). Lineage (GTDB taxonomy): Bacteria > Cyanobacteriota > Cyanobacteriia > Cyanobacteriales > Nostocaceae > Nostoc. The sequence goes on along the minus strand of CAXUOL010001074.1, from coordinate 1,226 downwards.
ATCACTGTAGGGCATGATAAATTGGGAAACAGCGTAGCTCTGGACACGGAAACGATTAAGGGCACGATATACAAGCTTTACGGGATCTATGGAGATGGCATCTTCGAGACTACCTTTGATGCATTGTGCAAAGAATCGCGGCTGTTTCGCAATCGCATTGCAATTTACGGGCCAGAAGGACAGCTACTTGAAGAGGATAAAGAAAAAGGAGAAATCCCTTTTGTAGCAAGTTCTTCACCAGGCAAAGGTATGAAAATTGTATGTCAAAAGATTGGTGCGAGTGGTTGGTAGATGCTCAATATTTTATAAGTGGGGAATGGGGAATGGGGAGCAGAGGAAGATGAGAGAAATGGAGAATAACTAATGCCCAATTCCCAATTCCCAATGCCCAATGCCCAATGCCCAATTCCCAGCTAAAAAATACTAAGGACAAAACAACGTGTCACGCGTATCTCGTCCTGTAATCGGATTAGTCCCTTTGGCAAGTTTGCATAATTTTTTTTGCTCATCGGGACGCAGCAGCGTATCGGTAAAATCTGCTCCGTCAATGATTGCACCATCAAATCTGGCGTTAGCAGCAAAGGCACCCTCCAACAGTGCATTTGTCAAATTTGCTCTGACTAAACGAGCCGAGTCTAAAGTGGCATTTCTCAAATCAGAACTCTCCAAATTCGCAGACTCTAAATTTGCTGCAAAGAAACTGACACCGTTCAAATTAGCTCGGCTGAAGTTGCTCTGGCGAAGATTAGCTTTAGTAAAGCTGGAGTCTGTTAAATCACGTCCTGAAAAATCAGCCTCGACCAAAATTTCTTTATTATATTCAAGTGCCAAAGCTGTTGGAGCAAAACCGACTGTTGCGGTGATGCTAACTATTCCCCAAAGGAATAAGCTGAGTATACTTGCCCAAATGTGATGGCTTGTTTTACGCTTCAATTCCAACTCAGTGCTGGATAAGTTGAGTTTAGAACCCGTTGTGCGTAGGCGTAGCCCGCCGCAGGCATCGCTTAACCTAGAATTCATAGAATTCATAATATTTTTAGTCAATGGCTAATCTTCCTCCATCTCATTATCCAGATATTGGTTCTCTAGGAGAAGACCTAGTAGCCCAATGGTTGCAATCTACAGGTTGGATAATTCTCCATCGTCGCTTTTCTAGTCGCTGGGGAGAAATTGATAAGCTGTTCCACATCTAAGTTGCATAAATGCTAAATTAGATATATTCAAGT
>CAXUOL010001073.1:0-2159 GCA_964252435.1 uncultured Nostoc sp. | reverse complement strand
GCCATTAAGGCATCACCAATAAATTTATCGAGAGTGCCTTCGTGGTTAAAAACCGCTTCCACCATCGTTTCAAAATACTGATTGAGCAGCAATACCACCTCAGCTGCACCGAGATTTTCCGTAAGTGTTGTGTAGCCCCGGATATCAGAGAATAATATAGTTACTTCCTTCCGTTCGCCTACCATTAAAGCATCTTCCCCTAGTGCCATAACTTGTTCAGCGACATGGGGGGTCAAGTAACGGGACATGGTAGTTTTCATCCGTTTTTCCTGAGTAATGTCTTCTAAGACGACCAAACCACCGCGTACACCGCCTTCTGGGTTAGTTAGGGGATTAACAGTAAGATTGATATTGCGCTCTAATGTTTGTACTTCATTAGAAGTGAGAAACTCAGATTGGGGAGTCAGAGGTTGATTCCAAGGAATAAAAATATCGGGGTTAGTGCGATCGCGCAGTACTAAAATTGAGTGATAAGTACTGAATGCTAAGTATTGAGTTTCACTTTTAACTCCTAACTCCTCACTCATAACTTGATGCACTCCCAGCATCAAACTTTGCTCTGGCACATAATGTTTAGCTCCAGTTTTTAGACTATCTTCTAGTCGCATTTGGAGATTTTCAATTGGCACAACTTCCCAAACTAGGCGACCAATCAAATTTTGTTCCCACAAAAGCTTGTTGTTCTTACTATTAGCGTCTCCTATCGGACAACCCAGCAACTCTAGGGCTGCATCATTAATCGTGACAATCTGTCCTGCCATATCTGTAGAAATCACAGCATCTGACAGACTTTGTAAAATATCTTTTTGATACTGTTTTTCTAACAGCACATTTTCAAACAGTCGAGCATTTTCTAAGGCAATTCCTGCCTGATTATTAAAAGCCCGCATAAACTCTTCATCAGAAGCAGTAAAACTACTTTGTTGCTTATTAATTAATTGTGTAACGCCAATCAATTCATTTGCAGAATTAAATACTGGTAAACATAGGATATTACGAGTTATATAACCAGTTTTTTTATCTGTAGTCGGGTCAAAGCGCGGGTCTTTATAAGCATCGGAAATATTTAAGGCTTCACCAGTGGAAGCTACATATCCAGCAATGCCACGGTTAGCGGGAATGCGAATTTCTATCAAGTTTGTGCCATCTGCTGCTACTGCAACTTTCGCCCAGAGTTCGTTTAGCTCTTTACGATATAAAAATAGTGTGCTGCGGTCTGCTTGCATTAAAATTCGAGCTTGTTCCATGACTATCTGCAAAGTTGCTTCTAAATCTAAACTTTGCCCCAGTGTCTGAGTTGCCCGCAATAAAGCCGTTGCGCCTCTTTGATTACGAGCCGCTACATAAAAAGATTGGCAGCTTTCTAGGATAATACCAATCGAAGCGGCAAAATCTCGAAAACGTTCTTCATCATCATGATTAAACGGAACATTCCCGGTTTTATTAGCTAGTTGCACTACCGCTACAGTCTGGTTTTTGCTACTGATAACGGGCATACATAAAATATTATGGATTTTGTAACCCATTTGTTTTTCAAGTTCTGGGCTAAAGAGGGGATGAGTATAAGTTTCAGATATATTTAGATATTGACCTGTACTAGCAACATGACCGGGGATACCTACTGTAATGGGAGTACGAATTTCTAAGAATTTTTGGGTATTATCTTGAGGAACTTTTGACCACAGTTGACCTTTGTCATAATCAACTAAAAAAATGGCTGTATGTTCTGCTTGGAGAATTTGACCAATTTTGAGTGTGATAGCTTCTAATACTTTCTCCAACATAGTTTCTAGAGCTTCATTATTGATCAGTTCAATAGCTCTCAGAAATTGCTGGAACTCAGCAGTTATAAAGTCGAGTAAGCAAACAAATTCATTAACAGATAAATCTTTGACGCGACGCAGTAGGGCGTGAGTACGATTAACTTGAGTCAGTTCAGTTAATGTAGCCAAGACGCTGCCAGGGTTGGGAAGTGTCACGTCGCTTCGCTCCGAATTAAAAATTCAAAATTCAAAATTAATAATCCCCATAAATAAATGGGCTTGTATCAGGAGTCTGTTTCGGTCATCGGAATTTTAGATTTTAGATTTTAGATTTTGGGCATAGAGCATGGTTATTAATTCTTCTTCCCCTGCTCCCCTGCTCCCCTGCTCCCCTGC
>CAXUOL010001072.1:0-2161 GCA_964252435.1 uncultured Nostoc sp. | reverse complement strand
GTCTAGGGGGTTGGGGTTTAGGGATTTCTAAAACCTCTAGACATCCCGAAGAGGCTTGGAAAGCAATTCAATATTTTACCAGTCGAGAAGCACAGCGCCGATTTATTTTCAGCGCAGGCTATGTGCCAAGTCGCCGGGATTTATTTACAGACCCAGAGATTGTTGCTAAATACCCCCACTATCCGCAATTATTGGAGGTCGTGGACAATGCAGTTTTACGCCCACCGATCGCCCAATATGCTCAGACATCAGATATTTTGCAGCGTTATCTTAGTGCCGCGTTATCTGGTCGGATGAATTCTGAACGAGCAATGCAAGCTGCGGCGGCTGAAACGCGGCGATTGCTAGGGGCAGGGGGAGTTAGAAGTTAAAGCATTGACTTAAAGACTTGTTCATCTACCTCGGATACTCATTCATCCACCTCAAAGACTCATTAACGGAGTTCAAAATCTCCAATGCCCAATTCTCAACGCCTTATGACCAATGACAAATGACAAATTTACATACCCTCAGAAATCGAGAACAACAGACAGCCTGGATATTACTAACACCCGCATTACTGCTGTTGTTGTTTGTATTTGCCTACCCGATTTTACGAGCATTTTGGTTAAGCGTATTTACTAGAAATTTGGGAACAGAGCTACAACCTGTATTCTCTGGTTTGGAGAATTATGTGCGGATGGCGGGAGATGGTCGTTTTTGGCAGAGTTTGTGGGCGACAACCGTATTCACAACAGCATCAGTAATCTCAGAATTACTGTTAGGACTGGGGATTGCTTTAGTTCTCAATCAGGCGTTTTTTGGGCGGGGCATAGTACGTACAACCGCCATTATCCCTTGGGCTTTGCCTACCGCTTTGATTGGTCTGGCGTGGTCTTGGATTTTTAACGACCAGTTTGGGGTTGTGAACGATATTCTGCTGCGGTTGGGGCTGATTAAGACTGGGATTAATTGGTTAGGAGATCCAACGCTGGCAATGATCGCACTGGTTTTTGCTGATGTTTGGAAAACTACACCGTTTATCAGTATTCTGTTGCTAGCTGGGTTGCAGTCGATATCACAAGACCTCTATGAAGCTTACTCGGTCGATGGGGCAACTGCTTGGCAAAGTTTCCGCAATATTACCCTGCCATTACTGCTGCCGCAAATCTTAATTGCAGTACTATTTCGGTTTGCTCAAGCTTTCGGAATTTTTGACTTGGTTGCTGTGATGACCGGGGGTGGTCCTGGTGGCGCTACGGAAGTGGTGTCATTGTACATTTACTCCACAGTGATGCGCTACTTAGATTTTGGTTATGGAGCAGCTCTTGTAGTAGTGACATTTTTAATATTAATTGCGGCGGTGGCGATCGCTAGTTTCTTGCTTAACAAATATCGTGCCAAAACATCAGGAGCCATTTAACCTATGAGTGTAACTCCCCAAGCAGTTCCAACGACTCCAAAACGAACAGGGGGAACCAAGTTTTCTCTGAAAAAAATCTTGCTGGCGATCGTAGTTGTATTAATAGTGCTATTTAGCCTAGCGCCAGCTCTATGGCAATTGCTGACCTCGTTTAAAGTGAATGAGGATATTGCCGCCGTTCCGACTGTCTATTTCCCCAGACGATTCACTTTCAATCACTACATTGAGTTATTCACCCGTCGTCCATTTTGGCGCTACATCTTCAACAGTGCCTTTGTATCGATTACTTCTACAGCTGTAGCTTTAGCGATCGGCGCACCTGCGGCTTATGCTCTCGCACGGTTACGCCCTTGGGGTGAACGAGTTATCCTCGCCAGCATTTTAATTGTTACCTTATTTCCTGGAATTCTGTTGTTCTTAGGATTGTTAGAAATTATCCAAGCGCTGAAATTGGGTAACAATTATCTGGCGCTGATTATACCCTATACTGCGATCAATTTGCCGCTAACAATTTTGGTGCTTAGAAGCTTTTTTCAACAATTGCCAAAGGATTTGGAAGATTCTGCTAGGGTCGATGGCTACAACACCTTTCAACTACTATGGCAAATCGTGTTACCTATGACCCTTCCCGCCTTAGTGACTACTGGAATCCTCACTTTTATTTTTGCTTGGAACGAGTTTATTTTCGCTCTGACGTTTATGACCCGTGAAGAGTTGAAGACAATTCCCGTTGCTGCGGCTCAGTTGGGTGGTGCGACA
>CAXUOL010001071.1:0-2167 GCA_964252435.1 uncultured Nostoc sp. | reverse complement strand
ACAATGTATGCCAATAAAAATATTGCAGATACAGTTAATGTTAAACCTATAGGAACAACAATATTATAAAAATTGTTAGGAATCCATTGATAAAGATTAGGCGCACCTTTAGCCAATTGTTTATATTTATTAGCTTGGTTAAAGTATACTAATAGCAATTCTTGTATCGGTCTTCCCATCAACCACGATGGCAAAACTAAAATTATATATACCGCCGGAATTAATGGTAAATAATACCAATGAATTCTTTTTTTGACCAAAAAAATTAATAATAAAGGTGCTAAAAACATCGCTTGCAACTTAAAGGAAAGTCCCACACCAAAACTGAGTAAGGCAGGAATTTCTTTTTGAATAGATAAAAAGTAAATACAGGCAATCACTCCAGTTGTATAAATGCTGTCACATTGACCCCAGAGGGCACTATTATATATAACGGTCGGACTCAAAATAACTGCCAAAAAAGCAAAGATTGGTTTACTACCCTCTGGGTATTTTAGTCGGACAATTTTGTAAGTTAAAAAGCCACAAAGAAAATCAACAGTCATCGCAAAAAGCTTAATTGCGAAAATTTTCGGCAATCCAGAAAGCAGGGTGGCAGCAATTAAAATCCAATAGAGGTAGGGGGGTGTATAGTCGGCAAAACTATATTTAAGAGCGCTAAATCCGCCATGAGATGCAATGAAATCATACCAGCGCGCTAAAAAAAACTTGTAATCCACTGATTTATTTGGAACACAAACCAATCGAATCACCACTGCTAATATAATCCCAATAGGTAAGTATGCAGGAACCGGGAATGGCAGAGAGTTTAAGAACCTATTAAATGGAGATTTCACTAATCTTAATAATGTTTTTTCGGAAGCTTTCGTCATAAATTGTATCAGTCTTGTTGGCAGTGTCCAAATACTACAGCAGATTTTAAATTGGTGAAGCAGCGCGGTCTTCTCCCTTGGCGTTAGCCTCTCCCTTTGGGAGAAGGGGAGACGCCAAGGGCGATAGCGCAGCGTTAGCGAGTCATCGAGCGTCTGGGGGTTTCCCCCATGAGCGACTGCTGAACCCGCAGGGTGAGGTACAAAAATACCCCACCCGCGCCGATATAAATTTCATCAAGATTTTGTAGTTTGGGCAACATTTCCACACTACTTATATAGCAGTCCTAAATCATTTGTGAAATATTTTTGGAGTTGGCTGTCATTTGTTTTTTATAATCACAAATGACAAACATACTGCTACTATGTTTCGTTTGTTACTTGAACAATAGATTGACTAGATTGGGCTAGATAGATACCTGCTAAAACTACGGCAAAAGTCGCCCAGTCAAACAAACCTACTTGTTCTGCAAAAATAAACCAAGCAAAAATGGAAGCTAGAACTGGTTCTAAAAGAAGGGTGACGGCGACAACGCCTGAAGAGATTCTGCTAAGGCTATAAGCTAAAAGTCCCTGACCCAGCACTTGACAGAAAAGAGCTTGGAAAATAATGAAAAACCAACCTGTCCAGGAATAAGGCAATAGTCTATCTTCAAGGAATGGGAGGACGGGTAGTAGAAACATTGTTGTCACTCCACAGCGCCACAGCATGATAGTTGCAGTGCTAAATCTGGTTCGGAGTCTTTCTATTAGCAGCATACATGTAGCCATGAAAACCGCAGTTAGTAATGCTAATGCATCACCTAATATTTGATCGGTTGCAAATTGCACCTTATTAAGTTCAAATGCGATCGCTCCACCCAAAGCAATGATCAGACCAATCACAAATCTGTTGTCGAAACGCCGACCAAATAATAGATACCCAGCCAAAGCAACAAATAAGGAGTTCAAATTAGACAGTAAAGCCACGTTGGCAACACTAGTTTGACTCAGCGACCAAGCCCACAATAAAAGATAGGTTCCAGCAGAGGTTCCCATTGCCAACAATAGCCACACTTCTTGACTTGTAAAAGGCTTCTGTTCTATGGATTGGTTATCAAGCAAGGCAGGAGTAATATTGCCCTCCGCCTCACTTCGACTACGCTCAGTGACCTCCTGCCCTCTGCCTCCTTCAATAGACTGTTGGTAGCGAAAAGCCTCAAGTCCATTCCACAAACCAAAGACAACTGTCGCAATCCAACTGCGATGAAATACTACAGCATTTGCACCAATTTCTTGTTGACACAATTTGGTCAGAG
>CAXUOL010001070.1:0-2171 GCA_964252435.1 uncultured Nostoc sp. | reverse complement strand
GCGGCAATGATTGACTTGATTAACCGCACCAAGGCAGAGCATATTTTAACGGTGGAAGATCCAATTGAATTTGTCTATGAACCAATTAAAAGCTTGGTTCACCAACGGCAACTAGGAGAAGATACTAAGAGCTTTGCTAATGCTTTGAAAGCAGCCCTACGGGAAGATCCAGATATTATTCTGGTAGGGGAAATGCGCGATTTGGAAACGATTTCTTTGGCGATTTCTGCTGCGGAAACAGGACACTTGGTATTTGGTACGCTACACACCAGTTCCGCCGCCCAAACAGTTGACCGGATTATCGACGTTTTCCCTCATGAAAGACAAACCCAAGTGCGGGTGCAATTGTCTAACTCATTGGTGGGGGTATTTAGTCAAACCTTGGTGTCCAAGAAAAATCCTAAACCCGGTGAATATGGTCGGGTGATGGCTCAAGAAATTCTGATTGTTACTCCTGCTATTTCCAACCTGATTCGAGAAGGCAAAACATCTCAAATTTACTCAGCAATTCAAACTGGCGGCAAATTGGGAATGCAAACTCTGGAAAAGGTTTTAGCCGATTTTTATAAAGCCGGAACGATTTCTTTTGAAGCGGCAATGTCTAAGACTTCTAAGCCAGATGAAATTCAACGTCTCATTGGTAATTCTACACCGCAAGCTGCCGCTGGTGTTAAACCGGGTGCGGCTGCCAAAGCGCATTAAAGGAAGTGGGGAGATGAGGGAGATGAGAGAGCAGGGGAGAAGTTGCAGTAAGTTTTTCCCCTCTACCCCTTTGCACCTTTGCCTTGTGTACCCTATGACCAATTAATAACAACTATTTTGAATTTATTTATGCCAAACTTCGTTGCTCGCGTTCGCGATTCCCAAGGAAAATCCCGAACAGAAAAAATTGTTGCTGAATCCTTGGTACAAGCTCGTACTAATCTTAGAGATCAAGGTTTTGTAATTCAAGAACTCAAGCAATCTCAAGGATTTCAGCCAGATGTTGCCTTCAAAAATTTTCAGAATTCCTTGGTTAAGGTTTCTGTGAAAGACAAAGCCGTTTTTTCGCGTCAATTTGCCGTTTTGATGAATGCAGGAGTTGCGATCGTTAGAAGTCTGGGGGTGCTTTCTGAACAGTGTAGTAACACTAAACTGAAACAAGCCCTTGTGGAAATTAGTACTGATGTTCAAAGCGGAATGAATCTTTCAGAGGCAATGCGGAAGCATCCTGACTGTTTTGATGGATTATATGTGAGTATGATTCAAGCTGGAGAAGTTGGTGGTGTTCTAGACGAAGTTTTGAATCGTTTAGCCAAGTTGTTAGAAGATGTTGCCCGTTTACAAAACCAAATTAAATCAGCACTGTCTTATCCAACCGTTGTAGGTTTTATCGCAGTTGCTATTTTTCTGGGGATGACTATTTTTCTTATTCCCATTTTTGCCACTATTTTTGTACAACTTGGAATCACATTACCAGCTTTAACGCAATTCTTGATGGATGCTAGTAAATTTTTGAGAAGTCCGGGTGCTTTAGTCCTTCTTGCTGCTCTTATCGGACTGAAATTTGCCTTTACACAATACTCTAAAACTCCTGTTGGTCGGATCACAATCGATCGTTTATCCTTGAAGATGCCATTGTTTGGTGATTTAATTCAAAAATCTTCAGTTGCCCGCTTTAGCCGGACTTTTGGTTCTTTGACTCGTTCAGGTGTACCAATTTTAACTTGCTTAGAAATTGTCCGAGATACATCAGGAAACCAAGTGATTGCCAATGCTATAGACGCAGCCCGTATGGAGATTCAACAAGGAGGCATGATTAGCATTGCTTTACAAAAAGATGCCGTTTTTCCAGCTATGGCAATTCAGATGATTAGTATCGGAGAAGAAACTGGAGAATTAGATGGAATGTTGATGAAAGTTGCCGATTTCTATGAAGATGAAGTCGAGCAAGCAGTAAAAGCAATGACTAGTATTTTGGAACCGGTGATGATTGTAGTTTTAGGGGGAATGGTTGGAACCATTTTGCTAGCCATGTATCTGCCTATGTTTGCGGTATTTGAAAAGCTGGGATAAAGGATTAATAGTTAAGAGTTAGAAGTTATGAGTTAGGAATTAAAGTTTTTTATTCCTAACTTTTAACTTCTAACTGATTAATTTTATAAAGAAGGGGAAGGTGGGGTCCCCTCTGG
>CAXUOL010001069.1:0-2191 GCA_964252435.1 uncultured Nostoc sp. | reverse complement strand
TGATTAAAGTAAAGGAGTCAGCAATCGAGAGACTCTCACAGCTAACTTGAACCAAAAAGGTTTTTTATCGTACTCATTAAGATCGACAGCAACACAGACAGCTAAATCATCCTCTAACATCTTTTTCACACTTTGGACAAACCCAGACTCGGTAACAAAACCCATAACTTCAAAATTTAGGGAAAAAGAGCGATTATCTAAGTTAACAGTTCCTACCCCTGCTAAATTCTCATCAACAACTATAATTTTCTGGTGCATAAACCCATTTTTGTAACGATACAACTTGATACCAATTTTTTCCATTTCGGTGTAGTAAGAGAAAGAACATAAATAAACAAATAAATGATCGGGTCGATTTGGTAAAAGAATTCGCACATCGACACCTCGCATTGCTGCCAGTTTTAAGGCTGACAATGTTGCCTCATCCGGCACAAAGTATGGACTAGCAATCCAGAGGTGAGTTTGAGCTTGATTAATTAGTTCGACGAAAAAAAGCTTACAAGCTGGTAGCGAATCTGCGGGGCCTGTAGGAAGAATGAATGCAGTTTGATTAATTTCCCGATTAATTTTTACCCGCCAGTTAACTTCGAGAAGTTTTCGAGTTGCCCAATACCAATCTCGCACAAAAGAGTTTTGTAGGCTTTGTACACTTGGGCCTTCAAGCATGATATGGGTGTCGCGCCAGGGACTCAAGCGAAGATTTTTTCCTAAATATTCATCACCAATATTTAGCCCACCTACAAATGCGATTTCTCCATCCACTACCAAAATTTTCCGATGATTGCGAAAATTATATTGGAGCCGATTACCCTGACCTTGGGTGGTGTTAAATGCACTTACTGCAATTCCATGCTGTTGTAGAGATTGGATATAAGAGCGAGATAGTTTCTTGGAACCAATTTCATCGTAGAGAAAGTAAATATTTATTCCTTGCTTGGCTTTAGCAATTAATGCTTCTTTAAACTCATTACCTGATTGGTCATCGTTAACAGTATAGAATTGAAACAAAATGTAATTTGTCGCTGATGCAATCTTTTTCAGCATCGCTTCATAGGTTTGCTGACCATTAATCAGTAATTCGGCAGCATTGCCTGATGTGAAAGAAATTTCTGTAAAAGCCTCCGCTAATGGTTGTAACTCGGCTAGATTATCTGGTGGCGCAACCTGAAATTTAATCAGTTCACTATAAGTCGGATGAACAAGCTTATAGTGTTGTGCATAGACTGAACGCAGTGTTTCAGCATATCCATGAAATTTAGTTCTTCCTAAAATCCAATACAACGGAATCGCTAGCCAGGGAAAGGTAATTAGAGAAATGCTCCAAGCAATTGCCCCTTGGGAAGAACGCACATTCATCACTGCATGGGCTGCATGTACAACTCCCACGAGATGAACAACAACCGTAGCTGTGCTAAAAATAGCTAGAACACCAGCATCTACAAGCATCTTAATTTTTATTGAGTATTGGTATAAGTAAATTCTGCCAGTAATGGCTTATGATCGGATGAACAAATTTGGTCTAGCACTTTAGCACTGGCTTTCTTGACACTGATATCTCGATAAAAGATATGATCTAAAGGGGGTGATAACAGGAAGCGTTTAATTTTCTCCTTCTCATCAGGTGCGAAAATTACAGGCGTTAATCCTAATTGAGTGGTTACTTGATTGAGAATAACTGCTCTTTTTCGACTCCAAGTATTGAAATCTCCTGAAAATATTAGTGGCCCCCGATGTATAGATAACGCTTGCTCTAATTCATTTAGTTGGATTTTAAATTTATTTAAATCTACAAAATTGATCAGATGAGTATTAATTGTCATGAGAGTTATGCTTTGCTCAGATAGCAGATACTCAGTGATTAAAGAAATTTTAGGAGTTTTAACGATTGGTTCATAATGTTTAGTAGTTATCACTTTTTTGGTAATTGGACTGATTGTCGATGCTGTAAATATTCCTGAATAAGTTTGATGATGAATATCTACGAAATTAGGAGCAAAATTCCAACTCAGCTTCAACCATTTTGCCCATTCTTCTGTCTCTAACTTTAAAGAAAATTCTTGTAAAAAGATGAGATTTGGTTGATAATTTGCAATTATTTTTGAAAAATCTTCTAACCAAGTGTTATCATAGTTTTGTTTAGCAATATTCCAACTGAGAACTTTAATTGATTTACTATTAATTTCTGTTTGAA
>CAXUOL010001068.1:0-2193 GCA_964252435.1 uncultured Nostoc sp. | reverse complement strand
GAACAGCACAAGCAGGAACTTTTAATAACAGTACCGGATTAACTAATCCTATTCAAACCATTAACTTTAATGAGTTCCCTCTTGCTGAGGGCGATCAGGTCACAAACCAGTTCTCCAGCTTGGGAGTAAGTTTCACCAATCTCTATAACACTCGTGCATACAATAATAATTTTCCCAACATAGCAGGTAATACGCTAGCAAACTTTATCAATGGTTCTATCAATAATTCATTTTCCATTAAATTCAACAATACTCTAACTGAAGCAGCGTTTACACTGGTAACCAACCCAGGCATATCAACGTTAACTGCTTTACTGAATGGCGTAGTTGTTGAAACATTTACTGCCACTACCAGTACTTCTACTTCAGAGAATTTCTATGGGTTCACAGGTATCAACTTCAATGAAATTGTAGTTAATGCAGGAGGAGTTAATAATGCAGCTCTTCTTGATAACATTCAGACCTCCAAATCTGTCCCCGAACCCACTTCTCTCATCGGTATCTTAGGCTTAGGTGCTTTTGGCATTACCTCTGTTCGCAAGCGTAAACAACAAGCTGTAGTTAAGGCATAAGCATCAATTTTTATTTAAGCCGTTTAGTTTAACTAAGCATTGCTGTGTCAGCGATATTGACACAGCATTTTTGATTTTGATATTTAAGTTGCAATCAAAGCTATTGTATCTTTCTCATCCAGTCCTTTTTACTTGATTCAACCATTCTTACCCAATTCGGTAAGTAGTCGCCGAATCACAAATGCATCCTCGGCATCAGGAACTTTTGCTAAATAATTTTGTAAGTCGTCTACGGCTTGGGGGTAGTAACCGAGTTGATAGTAGATCAAACCGCGATCGCGCAATTCTAAAGTTAAACCAGGAAACAGCAACAAAATTCGTTCAACTACTGCCAGCGTTTTTTCTAACTCTTGCTGTTTGAGGTAAATAAATTTTAAATTTGTCAACATCCGGGCCAAAAATTGCCGATTACTAACTACAGCTAAAAATTCTGGTTGTAGCGTTACAGGTTGCTGATAAAGTTGAGACAGCCGTTCCTCGCAATCTTGGGCAAATATTATTTCACCGTCATTGAAAGCATCCACAAAAATTTCTATATCGGGAATATCTGGGCGGATCAAGAAATGTCCTGGCATCCCTATACCCACCATCGGAAAATCAATTCGTCGAGCAACTTCCAGGTAAACCAGCGCTAAGGTAATCGGAATCCCCAATCGGCGATCGATTACATCATTGAAAAAGCTGTTACGTGGGTCGTAATAGTCAATTTTATTACCAGAAAATTTTAAATCATCGTAGAGATACTGGTTAATACTTTGAACTATCCGCAAAGGATAACGTGAATCAGGTAGGCGTTCTTGAAGCTCCCACGCCATTGTATCAAGGGCATTGAGGTATTCTTCTGGGTCTAGCTTGGGATATTCTTCTAGTGCAATATACAAAGCTGCCTTTGCTAGGTCAATTTGCTCGTCAGACTGCTGAATCTCTTGGTAAAAATATTGTCGTGCTGACGAGAAATTCATAAGCTGTTGCTCGGTTGAGGTGTGAGGATGAAGCCGCAGGTACGCCCAACTTAGGCATTGCAGCTTGGCTAAAAGCTATTTTTTTGTATCTATCTTCATCTTATGGATATTCAGAAGTTTTGGAAATGTAGTTTATGGATAGCTTTATATATATCTATTACTAACTAACTTTTAGTAAATGCTGCGTTGATGATGTCTACGATGGGCTTTACTCACGCAAAGCACATAACGTAATACAAATATGCATTATTTCAAGGCAAAAGCTAGATATTTGATACCTAGCTTCTTGCCTACAAGTTTAAATACTTAAGTAATTTAGAGATATAGTATTTTTTGCTACAATTATTCATAACTAGGGTGATCGCATCTGAAAAATGATATTAGGATAAACTTGAGCATATTCTGTCAATCTAGTCAGGATGAGGACTACAACCACAACCGCCAAACTCCTTTTTAAGGAATTACTAAGAGAGTTATGTCCCCGTCCGATGCTAGAGTGAAAGGTGACATTTCTTATTCTTATGTCTTCTCCGACCTTATCTGAAATCTAGCTTCACTCATTAGGCGCAGCATGGTAACAACCGCAGAAAAAACAAACATTGGTTACATTACCCAAATCATTGGCCCAGTTGTAGACGTTAAATTTCCCGGCGGGAAAT
>CAXUOL010001067.1:0-2203 GCA_964252435.1 uncultured Nostoc sp. | reverse complement strand
GGGATTAAGGGGGGTAATAATTCGATTAAAATCACAACATACCACTTTTCAAACATCCTCTTAGACTCTCGATTCTCCCGCCTTTTTCCAAGGAAGTTTGACTGTAAATCGACTACCTTTACCTAACTGACTTTCGCCGTGGACAGTTCCACCATGCAACTCGACAATTTTTTGCACCATTACTAATCCTAAACCCGTGCCTGGAGAACGATGATTAGAAGCATTCTCAACTTGCACAAATGGTTGAAATAACTTAAAAAGGTCATCGGAAAGCATTCCAATACCCGTATCTACCACGCTGATAAAGATATATTCATTGGTAGAATTTGGCTGGACTTCAATCCAAACTTCGCCTCCTTCTTTAGTAAACTTAATCGCGTTAGTCAATAAGTTGATAAATACTTGGCGAATGCGGCGTTCATCGACTTGGATGGGTTCGAGTTCTTCAGGTATTTGTGCCCTCAGCCGGATATTTTTCTGGAAGGCTAAATGTTTGACAAAACTCAAGCAGGAGTCACATATTTCCTGAATAGAAGTAGCAGCTAGTTGCAGTTCTATCTTGCTGGATTCGGTGTCGGTAAAGTCAAGGATTTGGTTAATTAATTCTAGTAGGTTCTTACCGCTAGATTCGAGCATATTTAGAGACTGGCGCTGTTCTTCACTCACAGGGCCGTACACTTGATCTTTGAGTGCCTCTGTGATTCCTAGAATGGAGCTTAAAGGATTCCTCAGATCGTGGTTGATGTTTCCTAAAAAGGTGCTTCTAGCACGATTTGCGACTTCGGCGATTTCTTTAGCCTCACGTAGAGCCGATTCTGCACGTTTGCGATCGCATACTTCTAAAGTTAGGGCAACAATTTCCGCGATTGAGCTAATGAAGTTTTGCTCACTCAGTTCCCATTTCCGGGGAATATCAACCTGTTCAGATAACACTGTTCCCACCATTTTGCCCCCAACCCAAAGACTAGTATCAATTAGGGATACAATATTATTTGGTTCGAGCAATTTATCCCATAATTCTTGTACTCGTGGATCGGTGCGAGTGTCAAAGACGGCAATAGTACCAGAAGCCACCAGGGCTTTAAAGTAGATTAAATAATCTGCAAGATTGCGTTCTAAACCTGCCGAATGTCTCTGATTGCTACGTTCGTAAAGACTTATGCATTGTAGCTTGGTGCGTTCAATATTGAATAACCATACACTCACTCGCTCTACTTCTAAGGCATTGGCTGCTTTTTCTGCGATCGCTTTGAATGCTATTTCTAAATTTCCTTCAAAAACTGCTTTGTGATTTGCCAGTTCTGTGAGTACTTGATGATGCTGGTTCAGTTTTCGCTGGCTGTTAATGCGTTCTTGAATCTCTTGCTGTAATTCTTGAGTTCGCTGTTTAACTTGCAGTTCTAAATCCTCATTTTTGCTAATCAGTGCAGTAAAGGTTTTGCGTAAATCTTGCGCCATCTCATTAAAAGATCCACCCAGCACCTCTAATTCTTTTATACCCTGTACTTTCACGACTGAGTTTTCGCCATTGGGAAAATCAGTTAAATCTTTTGTCGCCCTGCTGAAGTACAAAATTGGCACAGTAACCCACCGGGCGGTGACAATCCCCAATATAATAGCTAGTCCCAATACTCCTAAACAGAGAATAATTGTATTTTGAATGTTGCGATTAATTTGTCCCATAAAGTCTGCTTCTGGGACAGCTACTATTATCAACCAATTGACATTTGGTTCGCCCTCGAAGGGTCTAACTTCTAAAAATTGCCGTTTGCCATCTAAGGAAAAATCTAGTTGCTGTAAACGTTGAATTTGGTCAAAGTTATTAAATTTAGTTGCTAAATATTTAGCGGTTGCTTGAGTCAAAGAATTCCCGCTTTGGGAAGCTTTCAACCTAATGGGCTTACCATTTTGGAGGCGGAATGGTTCTTCGCTTGTAGAACTTGCAACTAATAGCCCCGATCGCTCGATAATAAAAATTTGTCCAGACTTGCCAACTTTAATGTTTTGCAGCAAATCCCCAATTTCTGATAAGTTAGTCAGAGTGCTGTTGACTCCGAGTAATTCGCCTTGGGAGTTATAGATGGGAAGAGAAGCACTAATTAGGAGTGTTGGTTCTGTGCGGGGTGTAAAAATCTGACTAAAGCTGAATTTTTTGGCGGTAACTGCTGTTTGATAATCAGGACGCGATCGCGCATCATAGTTT
>CAXUOL010001066.1:0-2203 GCA_964252435.1 uncultured Nostoc sp. | reverse complement strand
TTGCCTTTGCCATCAGGGCCTTTTGTGGCTTTGTAATAACTTACCTGTGCCATCACCGAAAGGGTTTCTACAAAGAAGATCCCACTGAGAATAAACAGACCTACTAAGCTATTTGTCAACAGCGCCACAGCCGCTAAAGCTCCTCCCAGTGCCAGGGAACCAGTATCTCCCATGAAAACGCGAGCTGGGTTGCGATTATGGGCTAAGAAACCTAAACACCCGCCACTTAAAGCAGCACAGAAAACCATCAATCCTGGTGCTGTTGGTGCGACTAAAGCACCCAATGCCAAAAGTGCGATCGCAACTGTTCCTGCTGCCAAGCCATCAATACCATCTGTTAAATTAGTTGCATTACTTTCTGCAACTAGCACAAAACCTGCTATTGGCCAAAATAGGAATCCTAATGGTAGTGTGAAGCTCACCCAAGGCAAAGCAATATTTGTAATATTAGAAGGTTGATTAAACATCAGCCATAGACAAAACATAGCTGCAAAACTCACCTGCAAAGCCAGTTTTGTTTGTGGAGATATACCTTTATTTGATTTACGGCGCAGAATTTGCCAATCGTCGAGCCAGCCAATCAATCCGTAGCTGAGTGTCAAAGCCGAAACTGCAAGCACCTCTTTAGAAAAGTTAGACAATATACAAGCAAGTAGCACAGATACAGGTATAAAAAATATACCGCCCATTGTGGGAGTGCCTGCCTTTTTGAGATGAGCTTGAGGCCCATCTTCACGAATTATTTGTCCAGTTTTAAGTGCTTGAAGTAAAGGTATTACCCAATAGCCCACCACACCTGAACCCAACGCACACAACAGTAGTGGCAGAGTTAGCGACATACTTTGCCACGGTAGCCGATTGGCCATCGAATCCAAGAAAAATGCTGTTGTACCTAGCCCTACGGCTAATAAAGAGGCTAGAGCGATTCCAGAAATGTTTAATCCTTGCTCAGGAGATAATTTAGCGTCCACAGAAGTTTCCCTTCACTCCACACTTATAAAATTGAATACCAGTAACTAGGGATACTACCAAGTCCCTAGCCTGAAAAGGCTAATTCTCAGCGATTCCTATATCATCATCATCGAGGTCGTAGCCAATTCCATCATCTACACCCATTAGGGAGTCTATTCCTTCTTCGTCAGCTTGAAAATCCGGTTCGTGAAAGTCACGGGCGATGATGCGACCGTTGTTTTGTAACCAGTCCAACAAAGAGGACTCTGGCTTTAGGGGGATGACATCGGCTCGTTGGTTACGAGCTGCTTCACGTAATGGAGAGTTCAACATATCGAGTCAGGGCAAGAAAAGGTTGACGTAAGTTGACATTTAGAGTCTATCACTTGACACGGATTAATTTAGTTATCTTTTCAACCCTTTAGTTGATAAATCCGCATTCAGATAGAAATTTTTTTATTTAATAAGCATAAGGCTTAAGTCAAGCGATTCTTAGTAATTTTTATGGCTCTACATATATGTCATTAATATCTTGTTTATGCTGATGGAAAGTGACTGATTTTTGAGGTGATAGGCGATGATGGCAAAAGCGGCTCTTATGGATGCGATCGCACTTACTAATCGCGGTCTACTGGCGACCGAAGAACAGAAACAGGCTATCTTAATAGCGATCGCCAATTTAGAAGACTTTAATCCTACACCCCGTCCGGTGGAAGCTAGTAATTTGCTAGATGGCAATTGGCGATTACTATACACCACTAGCAAGGCTCTTTTAAACTTAGATCGTTTACCTTTGTGCAAACTAGGTCAAATCTATCAGTGTATCCGGGTAGAGACTACCAGTGTTTACAACATAGCTGAGATTTATGGCTTACCTTATTTGGAAGGATTATTCAGCATTGCTGCTAAATTTGAGCCAGTTTCAGGTCGGCGTGTCCAAGTGAAATTTGAGCGTTCTATTATCGGCTTACAACGTTTAATAGAATACAATTCTCCGGTAACTTTTATCCAACAAATTGAAGCAGGTAGAAAATTTCCCGGAATTGATATTGCCATAAACAGTGATAAACAGCAAGGCTGGTTAGATATCACTTATATAGATAACGATCTGCGGATCGGCAGAGGTAATGAGGGAAGTGTGTTTGTCTTAACTAAAACATAAGCTTCTACAAAATAACTGTTTGCGAACGAAGGTACGCTATAACGTGTGCCTTGTCAAGTAGGAGCTAATACAATTTTTTGGGGAGTAGGG
>CAXUOL010001065.1:0-2212 GCA_964252435.1 uncultured Nostoc sp. | reverse complement strand
CCCTTTAAATAGAGAATTGCTTCTATCTTCGTCGCTGTGGCTGTAATCATTTAGTTATTAGTCATTAGTCATTGGTCATTAGTCATTGGTCATTAGTACATGACAACTAACAATCAACAAGTGTGTGGCATTATATCGTAAATTGTCAAAATATTGTTTGATATTCTCAAATTGGGAATTGGGCAATTCAATTTTGGATTTTAAATTTTGGATTTTGGATTGAAATTTAATCTAAAATCCAAAATCTAAAATTCTTACTCCCCACTTTCTCAAAAGCCTCTAGTTGTGAGAATAAATTCTGCGATCGCTAAATCTTGGGGAGTTGTCACTTTTAAATTTGTCTCTTCTCCCTCGACAATTCGCACTTCAATACCACATTTTTCAAATAGAGCCGCGTCGTCAGTTACTTCCCAACCTTGACGGACACCTTCAGCATGGCACTGTTTCAACAACTTGACATCAAATCCTTGGGGAGTTTGTGCCGCCCATAGTTGTCGTCTGTCGGGTGTCTCTTGAATTATGCCTTGTTCATCAACAACTTTGATGGTGTCTTTGACGGGTACACCAGCAATTAAACCGGGACAGTGGCGAATGGCCTCGGCACAGGAGTTAAATAAATCTGGTGTGGCTAGGCATCTGGCGCCATCGTGAATTAACACTTGTTCTGCGGCTATTGGCAGAGATTGCAAGCCATTGTAAACAGATTCTTGGCGGGTGGAGCCGCCTTGAATCAATTCTACTGGTTTAGTCAGCTTTAGATCGGCGATAATTGCTTTGAACTCTGGCCAATCGGTAGACTGAGAAATAATCCCGATCCAACTGATTGTACTGGCGGCTTCTGCGGCTAATAAAGTCCAAGCAATAATTGGTTGCGATCGCACTAGTAGCAGGAGTTTATTGCGGTTACTACCCATTCTTTTTCCGATTCCCGCAGCTGGAATTAGTAAATACACAGAATTCCTCAATCTTTAAGCTATATATTTTCCCCTAAAATAGGGAGCGAGTAAGCGTCAATAAATATTATGCGAGTAGTAGCCCTTGTACCTGGCGGAATTGGCGACCAAATTCTCTTCTTTCCGACTCTAGATGACCTGAAGCGCCATCACCCTAACGCTCAGATAGATGTCGTTGTTGAACCCCGGTCAAAGGCTGCCTACCGAGTGAGCAAGTCAGTTCACGAGGTGCTGTACTTTGATTTTAATGACCGTAATAGTCTGGCAGATTGGGGTAACTTAGTGGGGACAATTCGCGATCGCGAATACGATGTTGCTATTGCTGTTAAGCAAAATTGGTTAGTAGGTCTTTTACTCTGGTTGACAGGAATTCCTATACGCATTGGCTACCAAGGCAAAGGATCGGGTTTTCTTACCCATGCTGTGCCGTTCAAACCATCTCAGTATGCGGCGGCAGTATATCACGACTTGCTGCAACCGTTGGAAATAAATAGCCCTGTCCCAGAGTTAGCAGTAAATGTGCCAAAACCAGATATTGAGTGGGCACAAAAGGAACAAAAACGTTTAGGGGTTCATGAAACAGGCTATATCTTGATTCATGGCGGTTCTGGCCAGTTATCCCAGGCTAAAGAACTGGATAAAATCTACCCTGTAGAGAAGTGGCACCAAATTATTCAAAACTTCCAAGATAAGCAACCCGATCTGCCTGTGGTAGTCATTAAGGGAGTTGACGATGAGCAATTTGTGCGATCGCTTCTGGGGTCTTCTCCAGATATCAAAGTGACTGCCCCAGATGATATTGGTAAGTTAGCTGCCATGATTGCCGGGGCAAATCTGATGTTGTCTACTGATAGTGCGGCACTACAACTAAGTGTTGCAGTCCAAACCTATACCATCGCCCTATTTGGACCCACTGATCCAGCGAAGTTGTTGCCGAAAAACGATAAATTCCTGGCCATTGAATCCCCCACGGGAAAAACGGCGGATGTTTCACCAAATGCAGTTTTGGAGAAAATTTGGGGCGGCTAAACCAGCAGTTTGTCTCAATTTCTGCAATCAGTCTATTGGATATCCAATATAGTTATGCGTTTGTTGAATGACCGCAAAACCTGGACGTGACAGCTAGATTTTGCGGTTATTCTGAAGAAGAATACAGAATTCCGAATACAGAAGTCAGAATCAAGACGTTCTCTATAAGACGCTGCGCTATCCACCAGTCGCACAAAATTCTTCTGAATTCTGGCTCCTGACACCTGAAT
>CAXUOL010001064.1:0-2224 GCA_964252435.1 uncultured Nostoc sp. | reverse complement strand
CTGCAAAAAGGTCATACGGTTACAGTTATCAGCAGCAAGCCGGAAAAGCAAAAAGACATTGAAGCTCTGGGCGCCACCGCTGCCATCGGCTCACTGTCAGACGTTGATTTCCTTGTGTCCACTTTTACTGGTGCCGATGCCGTGTATGCTATGGTGCCGCCAAACTATACCGTGACCGATCCAAGGGAGTATAAAGAACTGGCAGCAACTATGCACAAGCTATTCAACGGTCGGGCGTAAAGCGTGTGGTTCATCTCAGCAGTATGGGCGCGCATTTAGATAAGGGCACCGGATTCATCCTCGGTTCTCACGATGTAGAAGGCATTTTGAATGAGCTGTCAGACGTAGCCATTACGCATCTGCGCCCTGGTTACTTCTACTACAATCTCTACAACTTTGTAGATATGATAAAAGGGCTGGGCTTTATTGGCGCAAACTATGGTGGCGACGACAAGCTTGTAATGGTTGCCCCAAGAGATATTGCCGCCGCCGTTGCAGAAGAGATAGAAACAGCTGCTATCGGCAAGCAAGTGCGGTATGTGGCAAGTGACGAGCATACGGCCAACGAAACCGCTCACATCTTAGGCGCCGCCATTGGCAAGCCGGATTTAAAATGGGTAATCTTTACCGATGAGCAAACACAAGGCGGTTTGGAAGAGAGTGGAATGTCGGCACATATTGCGGCCAACTTTGTTGAAATGGGCACCAGCATTCACAACGGCGCATCGCGGCAGGATTATGAACTGCATAAGCCAATTGCTATGGGCAAAGTAAAGTTGGAAGATTTTGCAAAAGAATTTGCTGCTGCTTTTTAAAAAGGAGTTTACGCCCATCCTAACAATTACCTTTGACTTCACCAAAATAACTAGCTCTAACCGATTCAGAAACCCTTGAGGAAGTTATTAATTGTTTAGTTTGAAAAAAAACTTTGCGATTTACTCAAGGTAAGATTGGGCAATTTATTATAATCGCTAGGACTTTGCTTTGTGCAAAAATACATTTCTAATTCCTTCTGCCTCCTGCCTTTCTTTGGTAAGCTAGTTGGAATTACAGCTAATTATGTCAATAAACTGTCAAATTACCTGCTCAGTTTTCCAGGGTGAAATTTGCGATGACTGTGAATCTAAAATCTTTAGAGAACCAAATTAATGTAGCGGACAATTCTAAAACCGCTTCTACTGCTCAAGGAACCCGCTACGTTCCTTCGCACCATCGACGCATTCTGTGTATTTTTCCCAAGTACAGCCGCTCCTTTGGTACTTTTCATCACGCTTACCCACTTATGGGTAATGTCCGAGCTTTTATGCCACCCCAAGGTATTTTAATTGTGGCTGCTTACTTACCTAAAGAATGGGAAGTGCGGTTTATTGATGAGAATGTCAAATCAGCAACGAGGGCTGATTATCAATGGGCTGATGTGGTGATTGTGAGTGGAATGCATATCCAAAAACCACAGATTAATCAAATTAACGAACTTGCCCATCGAGCGGGGAAAATTACAGTTGTGGGTGGCCCCTCGGTATCTGGGTGTCCAGAATATTATCCTGATTTTGATATTTTACATTTGGGCGAATTGGGAGATGCAAGCGATCGCATGATCGAATATCTAGACCAAAACTCTCAACGTCCTCAAGCGCAAATTCGCTTTGAAACCAAGGAACGTTTACCCTTAACAGAGTTCCCCACCCCAGCTTATCATTTGCTGAATATCAATGATTATTTCCTGGCAAATGTCCAGTTTTCTAGTGGTTGCCCTTATCGCTGCGAGTTTTGTGATATTCCCGAACTCTATGGCAACAGTCCTCGGATGAAAACACCAGAGCAAGTAGTCGCTGAGTTAGATGCAATGCGACAATCTGGCAATTTGGGGGCAGTGTATTTTGTCGATGATAACTTTGTTGGCGATCGCCGCGCCGCCATGAAGTTACTTCCTCATCTGATTGACTGGCAAAAACACAATGGCTATCCCATCCAGTTTGCCTGTGAAGCAACGCTGAATTTAGCTCAAAGTCCAAAACTGCTGGAAATGATGCGCGAAGCTTATTTCTGCACAATCTTTTGCGGTATCGAAACACCAGAACCAAATGCTCTCCATGCGATTTCCAAAGACCAAAATCTGAGTATGCCAATCTTAAAAGCGATTCAGGTTTTAAATAGCTATGGCATGGAAGTAGTATCAGGAATCATCATCGGGTTAGATACAGATACACCAGAAACAGCAGAC
>CAXUOL010001063.1:0-2234 GCA_964252435.1 uncultured Nostoc sp. | reverse complement strand
AGATCCCCGACTTCTTGAAGAAGTCGGGGATCTTTTTGTTCATAACTCATTTTAGGATTGCTATAGCCAGAATCAAAGCAGAGAGTTTTATCCAATTATTAAGTAATTAATTTTATATTTAAATTTACTTAAGTAGGAGATTTCTCATAGCTTGTACCGTGTAATAAAAAGGCAATCAGTGGTGATGCCATTAGGGTAGTAATGACTGCCATAATAACCATTATAGTGAATAAAGTTGGTGTAATTATACCTTGCTCCAGACCAATATTGAGGATGATTAACTCCATCAAACCACGAGCATTCATCAAAGCGCCGATAGTTGCAGATTCGCGCCAATTTTCCCCGGCTAATTTTGCAGCTAACATACAAGCAACACCTTTACCGAGAATTGCGATCGCAATAATTAACAGTGTCACTCCCCATAAAGTAGGTGTGTTTACCAAGCCAATTTGAGTGTTTAATCCAGAGAAGACAAAAAAGATCGGTAACAAAAAAGAAGTAGTTAAAAATTCCGTATATTGGCGAATTTGTTGGGCGAATTCTCCCCGTGGTGTGACTGCTCCCAACACAAAAGCACCGAATATTGCATAGATGCCTGTGACATCAGTAAACCATGCACAAAACATCAAAATTATCAACATTAAAGTCAGGGTTTGTCTGTTCACACCTTCGCGTTTTGTCATGCGTGTGAACGCTTTCAGTAGAGGTTGACCGAGAAAAATCGCAAATAGCACATAGCAAATGCCACCACCAATTGCTAATATGGCTATGCTTAGAGAATTTTTCACGCTAGCAAGTACGATCGCCAGCAAACACCAAGCAACTCCATCATCTACCGATGCTGCACCTAAAGCCAAAGTACCAAAGCGGGTTTGTGCAAGACCGCGTTCGTAAAGAATCCGAGCTAACATCGGAAAAGCCGTAATTGTCATCGACGCACCCAGATACAAAGCGGCTGACCAAGGCATGACTTTTGGTTGAAAAAAATCGCCATTGTGATAAAACCAAAAAGATGCGATCGCTCCTAAAATAAAGGGAGTGATAATCCCGGTAGCAGATAACAAACTTGCACTTTTGATATGATGTTTTAAGAGTTTGGTGTTGAACTCTAAACCAATCAAAAACATATAAATTACCAACCCAATCTGGCTGATAGCATATAAAATCGACATTGATGGATTGGGTATCTTGATTCCAACAGCAGTGATGATGGGAAGCTTAGGAAACAACCATTGCTGAAAATCCGGTGCAATCAATCCCAAAAGTGATGGACCTAGCATTACACCTGCAATCATTTCGCAAACAACATCGGTTTGACCAAGATAGCGGCGTCCTAAAATTGTGACAATGCGACAAGTGGTTAAAATAACTGTGAGTTGTAGAAATAGCCGAATAACCAGATCAAAATTCGTCATTGCACTTCCTTAATTTGCGTCTCTGCATTGAACAATCTCCCTAGACTCTAGAGTTTTTCCTGTTTTTTCATAGATGATTAATACATCAGTACAAGTGCCAATTTTGGAAACACAATATATAGCGGTTCTCAATTTGGTTAAATACAGGTTCAGGGTAAGGACGTATAAACGCCTGCACCGGACAGATTGGCAACCTCTAGCTTCGTTTGAAGGTGTCTGCCGCCTGTGATGCTTACCGTTAAACCGTGAAGTTATATCATGCCCATTTAATTAGTATAATTCTCGCATCTGTGCAAAAACCTGAAAACTCTTTCTCCCCGTGCCCCCGTTCGGCTACGCTCACGGCAAGCCTGCTCCCTTGCAGTCTTAATCATAAGTATTTCACCGGACATGATATTATCTGTGGGATACGACAGTCTAAGTAACGGTGAATTCTTAATTGGGTGCGATCGCAGATCGTTATTTATCATTTAAGTTTTAGCCAGCCCTTGTGGTAGAAGTAAAACAGCATACAGCCAGCAATACTCAACATAATCAGCCAAAGGAGAGGGTATGCCCAGTGCCACTCCAACTCAGGCATGGATTTAAAGTTCATCCCATAGACACCAACAATAAATGTCAGGGGTAAAAAGATTGTTGAAAATACAGTCAGGAAGCGCATATTCTCATTCATGTGGTTGCTCATTGAGGAGAGATAAACCTCCATTAAGCTAGAAGCAAGCTCCCGATAAGTTTCTACCATATCGACCACCTGCACTGCGTGGTTATAAGCTGTTCCACATCTAAGTTGCATAAATGCTAAATTAGATATATTCAAGT
>CAXUOL010001062.1:0-2243 GCA_964252435.1 uncultured Nostoc sp. | reverse complement strand
AGTGAATCTACATTTATTTTATGTTCTGTTATTGACACGCTATTTTCCTATATTGGGCATTGGGAAAGAGGAGGCAGAAGGCAGGAGGCAGGAGGCAGGAGGCAGAAGGAAGTTTTTGAATTGATTTCTCCCTGATTCCTCTGCTCCCTCATCCCCCACTCCCTACTCCCCATTCCCTATTCCCTGATGAATAATCATCTCACGAATCGCATAAGCTGTAGCGGGTGCTAGTAAAACGCCGTTGCGATAGTGTCCGGTAGCTAGGAGGACGTTACTAAACCCTGGTAGCTTACCAATAACTGGGGCTGGGCGTCCTTCAGGACGGGGACGTAACCCTGACCAAGTGCGGAGAATAGTTGCTGTGGCTAATTCTGGACAAAATGCGATCGCTTGTTCTCTAATAGATTCCAGCAGTTCTTGATTTGGCGGTATCTCATCGCCATTGCTAGGAAATTCCACTGTTGCGCCTACCCAATAATCTCCACCGCCCACAGGAACAATATGGACATCATTACCCGTTATCGCTGGCTGAAAGTCGGGATTACCTAATGGATGCCCCACACGCATTTGCAAGGCTTGCCCAAGTACGGGGCGGATATCAATTATCTGATTTAATTTTGCCGTTAGTGGGGTTGAACCTAATCCTGCTGCAATTACAAACCAATCAGCGGCTATTTTTCCTTCTGTAGTCTCAAGTTGATTGCAAAATTCAGGTGTTGAGGTTGGGGCATCCAAAACAGTCACGCCAAATTTGAAAGTTACACCATTTTGCTGCGCAGCCTCAACTAAAGCTAAGGTGAGGGCAGTTGGATCGAGCTGACGATCTTGCGGAGAATAGATAGCGCCAGTAACTTTTTTGCCATCGACTTGAGGACAGATATTCTGGAGTTTAGCCGTGTCCCAAATTTCTAAATTCCAGCCTTGAGAGTGGCGAATTCTTACTAGTTTTTCCCATACTGACATCCCCTCTAGGGAAGAATCAGACAAAAGCATGAGAATTCCCTGACGATTAAAAGGAATTTTGCGACCTGTTAAAGCTTCTAGTTCAGGAATCAAAGTTTCATAGCGTTGGATGCTAGTTTGTCGCATCTGCCAAGCTTTGCCCTTGATTTTTTGGCTGATTGCGCCCATCAAAACTCCAAGTGCAGCGCCCGTGGCAGCTTGTGCTGGTGGTTGGCGATCGCAAACTGTAATTTTCAGCCCTTTAACTTGACTCAGTTCGTAAGCGATCGTAGCCCCAACCACACCACAACCGATAATAACTACATTCATGACTTGTACTTAAAGTGAGGAGTAAGAAGTTAGAAGTTAAAAATTCCTAACTCTTAACTCTTAACTCCTAACTCCTAACTCCTAACTCTCTTCTGTTTTCGGAAGCAGTTGGAGAAATTTGTCAATCTCTGCGAAAGCAGCTTGGGATTGATTCAAGGCAACTAGAGGATTGCCAGCACTAGTAGCTTTATCAAGTTTAACTAGGTCGTCAAACAAATCTCGCGTTATTTGACGTGCTTTGGGTTGGTCTTTGGGTAGAAGGTTAGAAGTGACATAAGTCAGATTCAGCCTTGCTTCTGTTATGGGACCATGTATAAAGTTACGCACATTAATCCAATCACCTCTTTTAATTAGAGTTGTCAACTCTTGTGAGCGATCGCGCACAGCCTGAATTTCAGGAACATAAGCCTGAATTTTTTCAAGTTGTACTGCTGTGTAAGTCGGAGGTGCTACCGCAACACCAGGACCACCACAACTAATCAGGAATGTGGCCAATAGTACTAGGAAAAATGAAAAAATCGAGCGTTGACGCACCATATATTGAACTTAATTGCTTTTGGTTTACTGATTAACAGTGTCATTTTAGATCGCTAGCGCAGTCAATCGTTCTTGTCGCCCAAGGATTTTGCAGAAAATCTTGATATTTTCTCCAAAGAGCAGAGTTCCGTCTGCTTTTGAGGATTTTTTAAGTACAATTACTTAATAGGTGTTAGTCAGTCCCAACAAGAAGCGATTTTAATGAGAAGGAGTCAGAATTCAGAATTCAGAATTCAGAATGATCCCACAGATGAACTTTTTAAGGTAGAGGCTTTCGAGATTCCGTGAAAAGTCAGATCCATTTCTGGCAAACTCACCATTCTGACTCCTGACTCCTGAATTCTGAATTCTTTTTAGTAACGAGGATTGTTAGGGAAGTATGATTTAGAGTTGCTAAATCTCAAAGCTCTTGATAAGCTGAAACACCAGTAATA
>CAXUOL010001061.1:0-2248 GCA_964252435.1 uncultured Nostoc sp. | reverse complement strand
ATTGAACAAGATATAATCTGCCAGCTGCTATTGCCACCGAAATCTCGGCAATCACGTCTAGAAACACCAAGCGATTGCAAAACTACCACGAGTAATCCTTGGCAATGGCAACCGTCAATTCCCGGTTTAGACCAAATGCGTTGGCAGACTTTAGGGTTGGAAGAATTAGAACTACCCAGAGTTGGAGAACCAGATATCACCGCTCGAATTCGTCTCCAGCAGCGTCTAGAAAGCTCTCTACTGGGACAAGCGGTATTAGATGCAGCATTAGCCCTAAAACTGATTTTGCAACACCAAGACTCTTTTACCCTGGAATTAGCCGATCAGCGGTGGGTTTTGCAGCGACGAGACTTAGAAAGCCAGGTATTTATCCCCTTTGTGCGCCGCCTGAACCGAGAACTCAACAAGTTATTGGTAGCTCGTGGCATCCCCACAGAAGCGATTAATCAAGCTATCCTGACTGGTGGAGTGGCTTGTATCGGGACGGTGAACCGCTGGTTACGGCAAAAACTTCCCAGCACTAAGATTATTCAAGATTTATATCTCGGTGAAAATGGCGCTCCCAATTGCAGCCGGGTTGCTTATGGTTTGGCGATGCTGCCTTTGCATCCCCAGATTTTAGATATACCCAGGCAACAATACACTGATTATTTCTTGTTTACAGAACTGTTGCGATTGCTACCAGACCGTCCTTTATCTTTTGGTGAAGTTATCCAGTTATTTGAGGGTCGTGGGATTAATACTCGCATTTGTCAGCAAAGGCTACTGGCTTTTTTGTCAGGTGAACTGCCTTCCGGTTTGATACCTTCAGTCACAGAATCAACCTGGCTTACCCGGAGTTCGCAAGAAAATCCTGACTATCAGGCGATCGCCACAGCACCACTTTTTGAAAAACAAGGGAGTCTTACTTATCGTCCCAATTCTCAACAACTGTTGTCTTTGCGTCGCTATCTAGATGCAATCAAGGCTAGTAATCAGCAATCACTGGAGGAACCATATACGGTGAATTTCGCCTTAGAGGTTGATCGTTGAGACTAGTACATCGCGCTAGAAATAAGAATACTACTCAAAATTCCAAATGCTCATAACGTAAGCATTTGGAATTTTTCAAAAAGGCGGAATTAAAAATTAAAAATGAATACAGCGTAAGCGTTTCATTGATTTGGAATGGGTGGTTTATTTACGCCGTGTTTTACCAGTACTAATACTTCATCTCAGTAATTTTTGGGATGTGTACAATATTAGTATCTTTATTTATTAAATGGCCAAAATACCGTAGATTTACAATCTATCAAGTTTAATTGAAAGATTCTGTAAATTTTGAATTTTTGGTTTTTATATTAGTTAAAATATGTACATATTCATACCCAGTAGTAGCGACAACAGTAGTAAAAATCGCCTACAATTCATGTCTATGTCTACACTACTAATGTAAAAATTCCTGTTATAAAATAAGTTAGCCCTTGTGAATAATCTTTATCTTTATTCAGTTAATTGTTTGCAACAGCCTTCACACCCGTCAACTTTAAGCGTGAGAAAACGATTAATTGACATTGTTGGAGCCATTGTGGGGCTGATTGTCACATTTATAATAGCAATTCCCGTAGCAATTGCTACCTTTATTCATGAGCCAAGTCCAATATTTTATTCCCAAATTCGCTGTGGTTTAAACGGAAAAACTTTCCGTATCTGGAAATTCCGCTCCATGATAGTCGATGCTGATAAACTCAAGCATTTGGTTAAGAACCAAGCCAAAGGTCACATCTTTAAATCTGTTGACGATCCTCGCATTACTCCTGTTGGTAAGTTTTTGCGACGTACTAGCTTAGATGAATTCCCTCAATTTTGGAATGTTTTGTTAGGGGACATGAGTTTAGTTGGTACTCGTCCACCTACTCCTGATGAAGTCAGTAATTACGATCCACACCACTGGGATAGATTGCGAGTAAAACCAGGAATTACCGGAGAATGGCAAGCTAATGGGCGTTCCAGCATTACAGACTTTGAAACCATTGTCAAAATGGATATAGATTATCAACGCAAGTGGTCTGTAACTTATGACCTGAGTCTGATTATTAAAACTATCTGGGTAGTCTTGAAAAAGACTGGGGCTTATTAAATTGGGGCATTGGGCATTAGGAGTGCTAAGTTAGGAGTTAGGAGTTAAGAGTTAGGAGTTAGGAGTTAGGAGTTATATCATGTCCGGTAAATTACCCATAATTAAGCCGCAACTGTCGGCCACCAGTGA
>CAXUOL010001060.1:0-2257 GCA_964252435.1 uncultured Nostoc sp. | reverse complement strand
GTACAACCCAGGTTGGAGAAACCTATTGTCTGCGGTTGAAGGGATTAGAACGCAAAATTTTAATTACCGATACGCCAGGAATTTTAGAAGCAGGGGTGGCAGGAACGGAACGGGAACAGATGGCGCGAGAACTGGCGACAGAAGCAGATTTACTGTTGTTTGTAGTAGATAATGACTTACGCCGCTCAGAATATGAGCCGCTGCGGGGGTTGGCAGAAATTGGCAAGCGATCGCTCCTAGTTCTCAACAAAACTGATTTATATACAGACGAAGATAAAGAATCCATCCTGGCGAGATTGCGTCAACGGGTACGGGGATTTATTGCTACTAATGATGTGGTAGCGATCGCTGCTAATCCTCAACCTGCACAACTCGAAACTGGCGAAACCTTCCAGCCGGAACCGGATATTGTTCCTTTGCTGCGGCGCACGGCTGCTGTTTTACGCGCCGAAGGTGAAGATTTGGTGGCGGATAATATTCTTTTGCAATCTCTGCGATTGGGAGACGAAGCGCGAAAACTCATTGATAGCCAGCGTCGCCGTCAAGCTGACAAAATTGTAGAACGGTTTCAATGGATTGGTGCTGGTGTGGTATCAGTCACGCCGATACCAGTCGTAGATTTATTGGCGACAGCTGCTGTTAATGCTCAAATGGTTGTGGAAATTGGCAGAGTATATGGCTGTGAATTGAATATGGAACGGGGACGAGAATTAGCTCTTTCTTTAGCGAAAACCATCGCTAGTTTGGGCATTGTCAAAGGAGCAATTCAATTATTATCTACAGCTTTGCAACTCAATGTTGCTACCTTTATTATTGGTAGGGCGATTCAAGGCGTGACAGCAGCTTATTTAACGCGAATTGCCGGTAAAAGTTTTATTGAATATTTTCGTCATGACCAAGATTGGGGTGATGGTGGAATGACGGAAGTTGTACAGCGACAGTTTCAAATTAATCGCAGAGATGAATTTATTAAAGCTTTTATTCAAGAAGCGATCGCACGGGTGGTGAAGCCGTTACAAGATAAATCTGATCTGGTTGAGGAAGATACGGAAACTTAGAGGTGGGATATTCTGAGCATAGAAAGGCAATATTTATTTTTGTGAAATTACTAACGTATAATTACAGTTGATTTTACTGAAAACCCCTTGCTATAACCGTTCTAAACTTAGACCAAAGTAGCAACACAAATGAATATTGTAGAACAAACTTCAAATAAGCTTACACTTCATAATTCTGCATTAGGAGCTTGGATTCTGGGAAGTATCATTGCATCTGTAGGAATTTGTATACCTTTATTATGCGCTGGCAAAACGATAAATATTTTTAGTTGTGATAGAACAATTGCTAATGAAGGTAGTTGTAAAATACAAGAAATAAATAGATGGGGAAAACAAAAGCCAAAAATACTACTCCTTAATGAATTAACGGGAGCTAGCGTAGAAACTCATGTAACTTATGACAAAAAAGGTCGTGAGAATATCACTTATAGGATCTATATTCTTACTGCCAATGAAAATATCTACTTTATTGGTAATAGCGAAAGAGAATATCTTGATAGTATAGTCAACCAAATTAATGAATTTTTCAGTAATTCTACAGAACCTTCTTTAAAAATTAGGACTGTTGGCGATAATTCATTAGTTATGTACATAATTGGAGGAATATTAGGAATATTTAGCATCTGTTTTATATTTGCAGATGATATTACCTGTAGCTTTGATAAATCTAGTGGTGTTTTCTACATAAGAAAACAAGGTATAAGAGGTAAGAGGTTTAAATCCGAGCGAAATATCAATATTTCCGATATTCGTATAGACGAGAAAAATAGATGGCAAAATCAACAAACAGGCAGGACACACATAACGTACCAACTGAGTCTTGTACTTAAATCAGGAGAAAAGCTGTTATTAGATACTGGCTCTAGTATAGAAAATTATCATAGAATCGATAACGACATCCGTCAACTGATTAATATTAAATAATCAAAGAATTCAACGGGTGAGTTGGAATCTTGTTGATACAAATGATGATTTTATCACTTACAGAATTCAATAATAATTAAAGGTTTGTAGTGAGGACTGAAGCCCTCACTACGAACAACTTATTTTTTTAGATTACTTAACAGACTTTGATTTATTCTCACCTACTGACTTACAGCTATTTTCAGGTAAATAGACCGCGCGGTAGGGGCGCAAGGCTTTGCATTGGTGTCAACTTAACGTGAAACCCTTGTCAAAACGTGATATTCAGTTCTCTG
>CAXUOL010001059.1:0-2264 GCA_964252435.1 uncultured Nostoc sp. | reverse complement strand
GGTTGTGGTACTTCATGAAGAACGCCACCTTGGGTGCTAACTTGGACACAACTTGGTGTAAACAAAAAGATGCTCTCACCGATGCGCTCTTGATGTCCATCTAGTGCGTAAGTACCACCTGCAACAAAATCTACTGCTCGTTGAGCTTGATCTGGGTCCATGATTGTCAGATTTAATACCACTGACTTGCGTTCTCGCAACGCTTGAATTGCCTGGGGCATTTCTTCAAAGGTGCGTGGTTCGAGTACTAAAACTTCCGAAATTCCGTTAATTGCTCCTGGCATACCAATCACATTCCCCATTGGCTTTGAACCTGCTGTCATATCATCTCCCATTGTAGGCACTGGTTCCCGCCAGCGTCGATTTTGAGCGGCTGTGCTCTCTTGTGGTGCTGGCTGGGGATTTTCTTGCTGATACAGATTTTGATAATTATTATCTGTTTCTGGTTCTTCTTCGTAATACTCGTATTCTACTTGCTCATTTAGACCCACAAAGTCTCTGAGTTTGGAAAAAATGTTGTTCATTGTATGTGTACTCTCCTGGTGCGAATAGCCTGTATTGACTTGGCTGAGGATTGATTGAGCTAGGAGCGGTCGCTACATCGGTGCATACTTCAGCAACTATATTGCTAGTTGTAGCCCATACTACGGGTTTTGGCGATGAACTGACACTTATTGGAAAGGTCTGTGCATCGCCTAAACATAATAATGAGTCAAGATTATATCCTAAGGTTTATCCGAAGGAAAGTTCTTTATACCCCATTTTCTCTTGGCGATTGCTCTTGTCAATACTATATCCTTTGTTTCCGATTGCACCAGTCTGTTACAAAATTCTTGTCATCAAATCCTTAGCTTCTATTAATACCCAAGAGTAAGGCTGATGATTAATCGGCTAAGAGCGATCGCCAAACAATATGGTTCCTAATCGTACCATCGTTGCGCCTGCTTGCACTGCCAGTTCGTAGTCGCCTGACATACCCATAGATAAGTGCTGCATTTTAATATGCGACAAGTTTTGCTCGTGGATTTCTTTTGCTAGCTGACGATTGAGATTAAACACATTGAGAATTTCCGAATCATTTAATCCTGAAGGCGGAATTGTCATCAAACCTTGAATTTGTAAACTTTTGTAAGAATTGAGCGTGGGTAAATCAGCCAAAAGTTCTGGCACACTCCAACCATACTTGTTGGGATCGGGAAGAATTTTCACTTGCAGGCAAACCTGGGGACTCACTCCTAGCTGTTGCGCCAATTGGTCTAAGCGCTGTGCCAGGTTCAAATTATCCACAGAGTGAATCCAAGGGAAATGCTCGATGGCTTTTTTGGCTTTATTGCTTTGTAAATGTCCAATAAAGTGCCAGGTAATATCCGGTAAATCTTGCAACTCGGCTTGTTTGCTGGCAGCTTCTTGGATACGACTTTCCCCGAAATCACGAATTCCTGCGTTGTATGCAGACCGAATGGCCTGGGCAGAAACTTGCTTGCTAACAGCAATCAATTTGACTGAAGTTGGCAGCGAGGAACGAATAGTAACAATACGTTCGGAAATCGAACTGTTCATTGGAAGGTGCGCTGGAAAACACTCTGAAGCTGATCGTACTCCTGAGAATGCCCACTGCGCCGCAGGGTACGTAAGCGATTTTCCAACATCATTCTCGCCTCAGTACGTCCTAGAGACTGGAATTTAACACCTTTAACATCATTTGCCACCAAAAAAAATAAGCGCTGGGCATAAAGTGTGGTGAACAAATCCTGGTTCTCATCAACCATACAGATTTTGTAGAGTAAACCCCAAGTTGGATGGTTTATGTAAGTTTCTGCGTTTTCTGGATTCATTTAAGAGTCAAGGTGTAGTCAAGGTGGAAGTATATATATCTTTTCGCAGTCAATTCCAAACATTCAGACGATAATACCAACATTCGTCAGAATATTTGGTTAAAATGCGAAACTGCGGTTACGAAGACCTTGATCTAGTTCCTAATGGGCAGATGAAGCTAGTGGTAGTGAAGCGCAATGGTACAACAGAAGCCGCGAAGCGTAGATTCAAAGAGTAGAGGCTGTTTGACAAATATCACCATCTGCTTTGGTGACTTCGATTTATCAATCTGTAGGGACAAGGCACAGAATATTCCTGATCCTGTTGTTGAAAGCTTCGGCGTGGAAAGGAAAAACACCCTTTGAAGTTCCCAACAGCAACGGCGAATTTTTCAACTTCTTTCCATACTGCCACAACTGTCGCCCAATGGCGCAAAATTGGGAGTGGGG
>CAXUOL010001058.1:0-2272 GCA_964252435.1 uncultured Nostoc sp. | reverse complement strand
GAGCAGAGGGAGCAGAGGGAGCAGGGGAAGCAGGGGGGGAATTAAAAACTCTTGACTCAGCACGGGCTAAACGCCCCGCTACCGCTAACAGAACTCAGCACGGGCTAAACGCCCCGCTACCGCTAACAGCACTTTTAAGGCAGGGGGCAGGGGGCAGTAGATTATATAAAACTGGCGATCTAGCTCGTTACTTACCTGACGGCAATATTGAATTTATTGGACGAGTCGATCATCAAGTAAAAATTAGAGGCTTCCGCATTGAACTTGGAGAAATTGAAAGCGTATTGTGTCAACATTTGCAAGTGCAACAGGCTGTAGTTTCTGTTCAGGAAGACAATGACAACAAATCCTTAATAGCCTACATTGTTCCTAAACAAACACTCAATGTTAGCGAACTACAAAGATTTCTGAGAGAGAAACTGCCGGAATACATGATGCCTGCAACTTTCATTATGTTAAAAGCTTTGCCACTGACACCTAATGGTAAAGTGAACCGTAGAGAACTCCCAGAATCAAATGGCGATCGCCCAGAATTAGCAGCAACTTATCAGCCACCGCAAACTGAAGTAGAGCAAGCGATCGCTAATATCTGGCAACAGATGCTTCATGTTGAAAAGGTGGGCATTTATGATAATTTCTTTGACCTCGGTGGTCATTCATTGCTTCTTGTGCAAATTCACGCCAAACTACGAGAAGTTTTCCCTAAAGATATATCAGTAATTAACTTATTTGAATATCCAACCATCACCTCATTAGCTAAATATTTAACACAAAAACCAACTGAAACATCCTCTTTTGAGGAAAGTACTCAGCGTGCTGAGAGCCGCACTGCTTCTAGACAATCAAGAGCGCAATATAGATAAATATTTCTAAAAACGACTTAAACCTTAACTAATAACAAATGACAAATAACAACCTTAAACAAAATCAAATAAGCGATTTAGACATAGCTATTATTGGTATGTCTGGTCGCTTTCCTCAAGCTAAAAATCTTGATATTTTTTGGCAGAATTTACAAAATGGTTTGGAATCAATTTCGTTTTTTTCAGACCAGGAGCTAGAGTCTATAGGGGTAGACACAACTACACTTAACGATCCTAATTATGTCAAAGCAAATGCTGTACTGGAAGATGTAGAATTATTTGATGCTTCATTCTTTGATTACTCTCCCAAAACAGCAGAAATAATGGACCCACAGCACCGTCTGTTTTTGGAAACAGCATGGGAGGCTCTGGAAAGTGCTGGGTATGATTCTAAAACCTATAAAGGTCGGATTAGTGTTTACGGTAGTGCCAGTATTAGTAGCTACTTTTTATTTAATCTTTTTTCTAACGGTGAACTTATAAAATTAGTTGGTCTTGACCAAATTAGACATAATAATCGTACAGATAATCTAACTACAAGAGTTGCTTATAAATTAGACCTGAAAGGGTCAGCTATCACTGTTCAAACTGGATGTTCTAGTTCCTTAGTTGGTGTTCATTTAGCATGTCAAAGTTTAATAGATCGTGAATGCGATCTAGTCTTAGCAGGTGGAGTTTCTGTAACTACCTTACAAAAGACCGGCTATTCTTATCAAGAAGGGGGAATTTTGTCTCCTGATGGACACTGCCGCGCCTTCGATGCCCAGGCACGGGGGACTGTTGGCGGCAATGGTGTAGGTATAGTTATTTTAAAACGATTAGCAGATGCGATCGCTGATAGAGATTATATTCATGCTGTGATTAAAGGTTCAGCCATTAATAATGATGGTTCTGCCAAAATTGGCTATACAGCTCCCAGTATCGATGGTCAAGCTAAGGTGATTGCAGAGGCTCTTGCTATCAGCAGAATTGAACCGGATATGGTTAGTTATGTGGAGGCTCATGGTACTGGCACAGTTTTAGGAGATCCGATTGAAATTGCAGCGTTAACTAAATCTTTTCGCGCCAAAACTCAGAAAAACAATTTCTGTGCCATTGGTTCGGTAAAGACGAATATCGGACACCTAGATACCGCAGCTGGTGTTGCTAGTTTAATCAAAACTGTTCTCGCACTCAAACACCAGCAAATACCACCTAGCCTACACTTTCAGCAGCCTAATCCCCAAATTAATTTTGCTAACAGTCCCTTTTATGTTAGTGACAAGCTTTCAGAATGGAAGTCAAATGGACATCCTAGACGCGCAGGGGTTAGTTCTTTTGGTATTGGCGGCACTAATGCCCATTTGATTTTGGAGGAAGCCCCTGTGGAGGAGCAGGGGGAGCAGGGGAGGAAATATCAGCTGTTAGTT
>CAXUOL010001057.1:0-2273 GCA_964252435.1 uncultured Nostoc sp. | reverse complement strand
AAGTAATAGAAGATTATGTGGTAGAGCCATTCGATCACACCTTTTTAAACAAAGATATTCCCTATTTTGCCGAAGTTGTACCCACTGCGGAGAATATCGCACTTTACATTAGTAATTTGCTGCGATCGCCTATTCAGGAATTGGGAGCTAAACTTTACAAAGTAAAACTGATTGAAAGTCCCAATAACTCCTGCGAAATCTACTGTATGGACTCTGAATCAGATTCAGTCAGCGCAACCGTGAATCAGCCAGTATTAGCACGAGTTTAGCCAATTGAAAATCAGGCATAGGACATAGGGAATTTATATCATCCCCATGCCCATGCCCAGCTAGAAAAGTTTACTTACTAAGCAATTAAAACCTGGTAGCAAAGGACTTGTCAGTTCATCTTGACTAAATAAAGTAGCTGCTAACTTTAATGCAGCCTGTTCGCGTCGATAAACCTCAACTTTCTTCTGTATAGAATCGCAAATCCAATATTCTTGAACCCCTTGCACCGAGTACAGCTTTAGCTTTGTTTCCTTGTCGCGTTTCTCGTTTTTTTCGCCGGGAGATAAAACTTCTACTACTAACTCCGGTGCGCCCGTGAGGTGTCCAGCTTCATCTAGCAAGTGTTTTAACCGTTCACGACTTGCCCATACCACATCAGGGATCACATTGTCCGAATCTGAGAAAATAATTCCAGGTGCGATCGCAGCCTGACCTAAACCAGTTTCATCTGACCAAATCTTAAGAACTGTAACAATATTGCCACAACTTGATTGATGATCCCAACTAGGTGATTTAGTCACAAATAGTTCTCCATCAATAATCTCATAGCGATTTCTGCGATCGCCAGCAAATAGCTCTAAGTCAGCAGTCGTCCAACGCACTGGAGTTGTTTGCATAGAAACCCCCTAGCCTTTTCCTAAATCATATTTTAAAAATACCGACGACGGGCGGAATGTCGCAAATAGCGATAAATGCCCCACGCTAAAACTCCGAAAAAGAGATTTAGTAAAAAGCGACTAAATATAAACCACAAAATATCAGTGTCAAAAAGCTTCGATGGACTCAAAGGACTAATTTTCCTGACTAAGAGAAACAGCCCGAAAATAGCATTTCCACCCAGCACAAGGGCAAACAACACTAAACTCCTCTGCCAGTAACGGCGCTGGGGTGTACGTTCCCAAATCAGGGTAATTACAGGTTTACCTTGCACTTTTCGCAATAATTGTTCCAGTCGCCAAAACATCCACAACAAAAACGGGAATAAACCATAACTCAGGAAACGTAGGGGTAATGAGTAACCCCAAGCAATAGATAGGATATTAACTAGGGCATGACAGATTACAGAATTTAGCCAAGCCCTAAAAATAAACTTTTTATCTCGATTTAACCGATTTTTAGAGAAAATATAGATTCCTAAAGCATATCCCCAAGGTGCAGAGAACATAGCATGGACTGGCGTGCCGATAGTACGTTCAAAAATTGATGCTGTACCGTGGAAAAGGTAAATCCAGTTTTCTTCGGCAGTAAATCCAAGGGAAACGGCTATGGTGAAGAGGAAAACGCTAGAGTGAACTAATCGATACTTGTGTTGTAGATAGTAGCTTGGGACAACAACCGCAGCCAACTTGCAGCCTTCTTCAATTGGGCCTATTTCCACAAGCTGCCGCAAGCCTGTACCAAGAAGCGATCGCTTAATCTGATCCCAGTGTACAAAAGAGTTCGCTACAGTTTCAAAATCCGATTCGAGTTTAAGGGCTAAAAAACCAGATATTGCCCCAATGATAAAGAACATCAGTAACTTTAACAGAGGTGGGGCAAATGGCATCCGACAGTAGTAATAGGCTAGCAGCAGCAAGGGTGGTATTGCTGCCCACAACACTAGAGATAAATCAACCACTCACCTGAGCAATTACTGTACGGTGACGGTGGGTATTGTTGGTAATAGTGGGAGTTTGGAAACCCGCCTCAACAATAGCCTGCTCAATGTCTAAAGCAAAATATTCATCTAAATACGGTTCAGTACTTTTGAGCAAAGTCAAAATGTAGGCTGGCATTTTCTTGTAAACTTCAGATTTGGGATTCATATCCATGATTGCCAAGTAGCCATCCGGACGCAACACGCGCCGCATTTCAGCTAAAATCTGTCGGGTTGCTGATTGAGGTAATTCGTGGCACATCAGGAAAATGGAAACTAAATCAAACGAGGCATCAGGTAGCCCGGTAGATTCAGCTTGGGCATGAAGCCAGTTAATTTTAGCTTGACGTTGCCCAGCGCGGTAATT
>CAXUOL010001056.1:0-2286 GCA_964252435.1 uncultured Nostoc sp. | reverse complement strand
GCTTTAAACGTTGGATAATTTGCACCATGCCAATGTTGCTGGAATATTGCAAAATTTGAGCGATGCTGATTCGCCCATTACCATTATTCATAGCATTTTTGATGGTGTAATTAGCGACTCGAATCGAACCGGAGTCATTAAACATATCATCTGGTTTGATGATGCCATTTTCTAGAGCGATCGCCACATTCAAAGGCTTAAAAGTCGATCCCGGTTCATAAAGATCCGCCACCGTCCAGTTTTTAAATAGTGAAATATTAGCTTTAGCATATTCATTAGGATTATAAGTAGGCTGAGAAACGAGGGCAAGTAAGGAACCATCCAATGCATCCATGACAATTACTGCCCCACGTTTAGCGTCAAACTTCTCCATCTGTTGTTTGAGCGCCATCCGAGCAATTCGTTGCAGACGGCTATCGATAGTGAGTTGTAATCGCAAATCGTCAAAATGCAAAAAACCTTCAGGTGCCCGATTTGGCATCAAAGCCCCATTTCCCGACCGACTGAGCCGCACCGTTTGCACAGGACGTTCTAGCAACTTCTCTTGAGAATATTCCACACCAGCTTGACCACGGCGGTCAACATTCACATAGCCTACCACATCAGCAACCAAATCGTCTGGCGGGTAAAATCGGGAGTATTTTTGAGTCCACTCCAGGCCATTTAAGCGCAAAGAGATGACGCGATCAATAATTTCTTCTGGTAAAGCTGGCGCAAGTATAATTCCACTTCTTTTGCTTTCAAAAGTTTTCACCAATTCAGCAGTATCTTTTGCTAAAATTGGGGCAAGTCGCTCTGCCATATCTTCGTTAGACTTATCAAACAGTTTAGGATGAGCGTACAAAGTATATACAGGACGATCAATAGCCAACAGATCGCTATTGCGATCTACCACTGGGCGACGGGGCATAAAAGGTCGCACATTCACCATTTGCTGGTTGCGTGCTTGCTCAGTTAACTTTGGTCCCTTGACAATTTGTAGATTATACAAGTTAATAGCCAACCCCAACCCTGATGCCATTAATACGCCCCAAACGATGAACAATCGGGACTTAGTGTTGGATGTTTGGTCTTGCATATTAGAGGCTAATTTTCCCAAAAGCCCTCGTTTATAACTTTTTTGTTGGCTTGTAAATGCTGGATTTTGAAACTTTCTAAATTTTGTTCTGCTTGGTGACTTCTGCATTGGATTCGTTTTTTGTCATTTGTCATTTGTCTTTTGTTATTAGCCAGAAGTCTGAGTCCTAATGACTAATGACAAATGACTAATGATTCTTAGGGGTTAATATCCCAGTGGCGAGGGTGTTTGCGGTTGCCTTTCAGAATTTGGCGTTGTGTTAGGTAATGCTGGCTTCGGACTTTGAGATGCTGGAGGCAAGAAAATCATTCCTTCAGGAGTTGGCGATACCAACCCTGCTGTTGGTTGTTCTGCTTCATTAGCCATTTTATTTTTCAGCGTCGCGTTAGTTGTCGTTAGCAGCCGTTCATGACGTTGGAGGTTTTGCAGTCTGCGATATGACTGACCCCAAAGCTCTTGAGAATAGACTGTCCAAGCATAAACAGCAAGTGTCGATGCTACTAACAAGAACGCCACAACTGACGAATAACGATGAAAGGTGTACAAGCGCAGCAACCACAAAGGTGTGGCTCCAGAATTAGACATTGTGGGAAGACCAAGAAAATCTACCCCCAGAGTCTTTTGGTTCGCATTCAACTGCTCATTGAGATTTGGTAATTGTTGTCTACCCAACTGTTTCACTGATTTGGGTATAACTGCCTCATTTGTAGCAGAAACCGCTAAATTTTTTGAGGAACGCTGTTGTTTTTGAGAGGATACTGGTGTAGAAGCGCTCCGTGCTGCTGACTCCATACGCGCAGAGCGTCGCCTCCCTAAAGAAAGGATAGAATCTCGCCGGAACCAATTACCCCTTGTAGAAACAGTAGATTTACGAGCAACTACCATAAATTTTTAAATTTTTTTAGATGGGAAATACTGCACTTTCGATTGATTGTCTTGATTGTCTGTTTTTGCTAAGGTTAAAACAACCTTCTGGGCAACAAGCACACATAACAGACTATACCCTTTTAACTTTTCTGATAGGTAGCTGTATCAATGTTTGCATCCCCTAGATATGCAATGTTTGCAATCAGTGATTAGAAACTGGACAGCTTACCTTTTAGGTATCGCACCTAAAGTATGGCAACGTCATGTAGCAAGATGCAATACTCTGTTGTGAAAAAAATAAAAGGGAAAAGGGAAAAGGTTAAAGGGGAAAGGGGAAAGGG
>CAXUOL010001055.1:0-2289 GCA_964252435.1 uncultured Nostoc sp. | reverse complement strand
CGATCGCAGCCATTGCCATCGATGGAACATATTCAGACCTACCAGTACCATGACTGGGATCGATCATAATTGGTAAATGGGTTAGCGATCGCAACACCGGAAGCACTGATAAATCTAAAGTATTGCGGGCATATTTACCATCAAAGGTTCTAATTCCTCGCTCACAAAGAATCACATTAGGATTTCCAGATGCCAAAATATATTCTGCTGCCATTAGCCACTCATCAATTGTTGCAGACATCCCCCGCTTCAGTAGCACTGGTTTATCTTGAGCGCCTACCTTTTTCAGCAGCGAAAAGTTATGCATATTTCGCGCTCCGATTTGGATGATGTCAGCTACTCTCGCCACTGCGGATAAATCGGCAGCATCCATCAGTTCTGTGACGATACCTAAACCAGTAGCTTCCCGCGCTGCTGCTAACAAATCTAAAGCGCTTTCACCATAACCTTGAAACGCATAGGGTGAAGTGCGAGGTTTGTAAGCTCCGCCACGCAGAAACTGTGCTCCTGCTGCCTTCACGCGCTTTGCCGTTTCGACAATCATCGCTTCATTTTCCACAGAACAAGGCCCAGCTACCACTACAATCGGATGATGTTCGCCAAAATGGACACTACCATTAGGTGTCGGTACAACAACCTCGCTAGCTTCTCCATGACGGAATTCTCGACTAACCCGCTTGAAAGGTTGTTGCACTCGTAATACTTGCTCAATCCAAGGGCTGAACTCCTGAACCTGTAATTTATCGATGCTAGTGGTATCACCAATTAGCCCCAGCACAACTTTATGAGTGCCAACACTTTTTTCTACTGTGACTCCCCAAGTGTCACTCAGTTCTTGGCTAATACGAGTAATTTCCTCAACAGGTGTACCGCTCTTAAGTATGATAATCATCTGTTTTTCCTTGTGTATAGTTCTTAGGTGTAATAAAAGTAGGGCAAGTTCGTAGTAAGGACTTTAGTCCTTATTTTCTAAGCACTAAAGTGCTTACTACGAACCCTCAAAACTACCTTGGTGAATCGTGCAAAAATTCCGCAAGTTGTTCTAGTTTTGTCCAAGCTGCGCCACTTTGCAGAATTTCCTTAGCAAGGGCAATACCTTTGACACAACCTGCTAAAATATCAGTTTCCCCATGAATGGCTTCACCAACTTGCAGGGCTAGGGCTGTATTTAAAGCGACTACATCCTGCTGCGCCTGAGTGCCTTTACCTTGCAAAACTGCCTTCAAGATTTCGGCATTTTCTTGGACATCTCCACCGTGCAACGCCGCAGTGGGTGCAAAACTCAAACCCAATTCTTGAGGATTCAGCGTCAGAGAGTGGACTTTTTTATCTTGCAGTACAGCTAAGTCAGTGACATCTGCTAAACCAGCTTCATCTAAACGCTCCCGCCCGTGAAGTGCGATCGCTTGCTGACATCCCAGTTGGGATAAAGCTTGAGCAATCTCTTTTAGTAAAAGCGGGTCATTCACACCAATAATTTGCCCTGTCGGTCGCATCGGATTTACTAGCGGGCCGAGCAAGTTAAAAACAGTCCGCACCTTCAAAGTTTTTCGCAAAGTAGCGATCGCTTTGAGTGCAGGATGCCAGCCGGGAGCAAACAAAAAGGTGATTCCAACTTCGCCAACTGCGGCTTGTACTTTTTCAGGAGTAGCGTTGAGATTTATACCCAAAGCTTCCAACACATCAGCCGAACCAGTCTTGCTGGATGCCGAA
This sequence comes from uncultured Nostoc sp., assembly GCA_964252435.1. Lineage (GTDB taxonomy): Bacteria > Cyanobacteriota > Cyanobacteriia > Cyanobacteriales > Nostocaceae > Nostoc. Next base: position 576 of record CAXUOL010001055.1, on the reverse strand, counting down.
CGATTGCCATGTTTGGCAACCTTTACCCCAGCAGCAGCGGCGACAAAGGCAACAGCAGTAGAAATATTAAAGGTTGAAGCACCATCTCCACCAGTTCCGCAGGTGTCAATTAAGGGAGTATGTAGAGACGCGATTAATCGCGTCTGAGAACTTTGGGATTGTAAGACGGTGGCCATGCCGACTAATTCTTCGGCAGATACGCCTTTGGCTTGAATTGCGGCTAAAATCGCTCCTGATAGGACATGGGGAATGGCATTTATCAGCCAACCTTGCATCAGATCTGCCGCTTGGGCAACCGTCAAGGATTGCCGATTCAGCAACTGTTGCAATAAAGCTGGCCAGTTGTAGAACTCAGGAAGGATGAAGATGTTATCGGGTGAAGTTTGAGTTACAGCTATCATATTTATTGGGCATTGGGCATGGTTGTCTCCCTTATGCCTGAAGAGAAAATTAAGGAATTAGGACTTTGGCGACTGTTTGTACATCTTTGTCACCTCTGCCGGAACAATTAATTATGATGCAGGGACTGCCTTTTAATTGAGGACAAAGGGTTTCGAGATATGCGATCGCATGAGC
>CAXUOL010001054.1:0-2297 GCA_964252435.1 uncultured Nostoc sp. | reverse complement strand
CCCCTACACCCGGTGATATAATGTTGTACCGCATCTGAAGTTTAATCATTGATTATCTGGCAGCTAACCAAATTGGGACACTGGTAATCGGTCAAAACGAAAAGTGGAAACAATCAATCAATCAATCTTGGCAAACGTAATAATCAGAACTTCGTATCGATTCCGTTCTCTCGATTGATATCAATGCTGAAGTATAAAGCAGAGTTAATCGGCATCAAAGTGATTATTACTGAGGAAAGTTATACATCGAAATGCTCATTTATTGACTCGGAACCTTTAGTGAAACAATCAAATTATCAAGGTAGAAGAGTTAAGCGAGGATTATTTCGCAGTCAATCAGGAATTTTGATAAATGCTGACTGCAATGGCAGTGGCAATATTATTAGAAAAGTAGTCCCTAATGCTTTTGTTGAGGGGATACAGGGTGTTGTAGTTCCCCCACTGAGGATTACCCCTCACAAATAAATTTTATAGTTCATGTCATATTTGGCTATAAAATTTAGAACTATGAACCTATCCCACTATTCTAAAAATCCCTACTTCTTTTTGTAAAATGTGCTTGAAACCTTAATTTTTAGTTTTCAGTTTTCAATAAGCTTAAGCTTTGTAGCACAGATATTATTAGTGGGATAGATTCATTAGTCATAGCGCAAATTCGCTGGCACCTGTTCAAAAACTACTCAACAACTTGATGTTTATGTTCCAAAGCAAAGCCGTTATCTGCCACAATAATTTTCCAGTCAACTATTGATAGTCATCATCTAACAAAAATAAAACTTCCTCCCCAGCTACCGTAGTTTAGGCTGTTCACTCCATTACGAGTCGTCCCATTGTAAGACCGTGCCCCTGGACGAATTCTAATTGTTACTTGTCCGCCATTTCTAGTTGTGATTAATCCGGAATGTACAGCGGCATTGCAAATTGAGGAATCGTCGGTATAAACGTCAGTGCCCCATACATTGTATGTATAACCATTTGGCGGGCAAATGAATGCGAAATCTTGGTTTAACTGTCCACGTAGATTTGAGGCATTATTGCTCCAAGTTATTTGCGGTACTGCGGCTAATTGTGTTGTTCTGTGATCCCACAGTTGTAGAGTCTTTGGAGCTTTGGCTAGCGCAGAATCGACTAATGTTGTTAACGATATTACAAGCGAAACGAAAATCGTTAATCTCACGTCCACACTCCTTTCCTTAAAATCACACAATATCCTTCTGCTTCCAGAGAATACCACGTTCTTTGACCTGGTTTTTAGCGTTATCTTTTTGGGGCAGCGATCGCCTACTATACCCCTATTCCAAAGTTCTATTCTCTGGTTATTTAAGTGCCCATAATTAATAAGACAAATATATTTTGGCTGTTCATTACTTCTTATGCTAATTTTCTTTGCGAATACCGTGAAACCATTACTATAGTATAAAAATACACTTTTCTTACTAATATTTTTTGATTTGAGAAGTGATTTAGGGTTTTGACCTTGACTTTGAAGGTAAGTTTTGATATTTAACTAATAATTTGACATAAGCAGGTAATGAAAAACCTATATTTTTATCCTTAATCTATAATTCTTTAGTATCTACTACTGGGAAAAAGTAAAATATCTATTACTTCACCTACTACCAAACCCAATACAGCTAGGACAGTTATAACCCAAGATGAATCTAATTTATTGCAGCCAGAAAATCGCATTTCTAAATCAGCTAAAAGCGTAGTGGCTAAGGGGATAATAAATAGCCTTAATAATATCGACCAAGTTGCTATTAAAGTAATTGATATACTTAAAAACAAGATGACAACTAAAGTTTTCGAGCCAAACTCAACTAAACGCTCTAACCAAGAAAAGCTCTTTCGTACTACACCTATAACCATAGCAACAACAAAAGCTCCTACTAACCAAATAATATCATGAGCAGCAAGATACCATCCCAGAAGAATGTAAGCCAATAAGAGTAATACTAAAGGCATCAAAGGAATCCTGTTAAAAAATTCCATATTCATACTGTCAAGGCTTGTAAAAATACCAGGTTAATTTTTTAATTTTATTCAAAAACTGTTACTACTAAAACTTTTAAATATACCAGCTTTGCTCAGGATATTTCTCTATCTATAGAGCCAATTGAATGTCAAGGTATAGAGCCAGCAGGAATATCAACGCACTCTGGTGATTCTCTTAGAAGACTTTGGCGGAGAATCCCTATAACAATGGATACACAAGCGCCCAGATATATTCTGCCTCATGCCCTTATAAGCTGTTCCACATCTAAGTTGCATAAATGCTAAATTAGATATATTCAAGT
>CAXUOL010001053.1:0-2306 GCA_964252435.1 uncultured Nostoc sp. | reverse complement strand
AAAAAGTCAATAACTCTTTATTTTCGTTAGAGTGGGATAACAATCAAAGTGTGAGGATTGATACTAGATGCGAATCTTGTTAGTGTATCCGATATTTCCCAAAACCTTTTGGTCTTATGAAAAAATCTTGGAGTTAGTCGATCGCAAGGTTTTATTACCACCTCTGGGTTTAGTAACAGTAGCGGCGATTCTGCCCCAAGAATGGGAATTCAAGCTGGTTGATCGCAACATCCGCTCTGCAACAGAAGCAGAATGGGCATGGGCAGATGTAGTAATTCTCTCTGCGATGATTGTCCAGAAACAAGATTTACTTGAGCAAATCCAGGAAGCAAAAAAACGTGGCAAACTAGTCGCAGTTGGCGGCCCTTACCCCACCTCTGTACCTCATGAAGTTGAAAATGTTGGCGCAGATTTTCTGATTCTGGATGAAGGGGAAATCACGCTACCCATGTTTATTGAGGCAATTCAACGCGGTGAAACATCTGGGACTTTCCGCGCCACAGAAAAACCTGATGTCACAAGCACACCAATACCTCGCTTTGATTTATTAGAATTAAATGCTTATGACATGATGTCAGTGCAGTTTTCGCGCGGGTGTCCCTTCCAGTGCGAATTTTGCGACATTATTGTTCTCTACGGGCGCAAACCGCGCACCAAAACCCCAGCCCAATTGTTAGCAGAGTTAGATTACCTTTATGAATTGGGTTGGCGGCGGGGTGTGTTCATGGTGGATGATAACTTTATTGGCAACAAGCGAAATGTAAAATTGTTGCTGAAAGAGTTAAAAGTCTGGATGGCAGAACACAAGTATCCCTTCCGATTTGACACTGAAGCTTCAATTGACTTGGCACAAGACCAAGAAATGTTGGAGTTGATGGTTGAGTGTGGTTTCTCAGCGGTGTTTTTGGGAATCGAAACGCCAGATGAAGATAGTTTGCAAATGACCAAGAAGTTTCAAAATACTCGCAGTTCCTTAACTGAGGCAGTGGAAACCATCATCAAAGCCGGATTGCGCCCAATGGCTGGGTTTATTATCGGGTTTGATGGCGAAAAAGCAGGCGCAGGCGATCGCATTGTCCGCTTTGCTGAACAAGCAGCAATTCCCTCAACTACCTTTGCCATGTTACAAGCGTTACCTAATACTGCGCTTTGGCATCGCCTGAAAAAGGAAGGACGATTACGGGAAAATCAAGATGGCAACATCAACCAAACAACATTGATGAACTTCCTGCCCACCCGTCCCCTGGAAGAACTTGCGCGAGAATATATTGAAGCATTCTGTTCTTTATACGATCCAGTACAGTACTTAGATCGCACCTATCGCTGCTTCTTGATGATGGGTTTGCCAAGTTGGAAAGCCCCAGCAAAAATGCCAGAGTGGGTAGTTGTAAAAGCGTTGCTAATTGTGATTTGGCGACAAGGAATCAAACGGGAAACCCGCTGGAAATTCTGGCATCATTTGTTCAGTATTTTCAAGCGTAACCCTGGAGTTATTGAACATTACATTTCTGCTTGCGCCCACAACGAGCATTTTCTGGAGTATCGCCAAATTGTCCGCGATCAAATTGAAAGTCAGCTAGCTGAGTATTTAGCACAAGGTGCAGAAAAGCCTTATGTTCTAGTGAAAGAAAAAGCTGATAAAAAAGCGGAAGCGGTAGTTAGTTAAGGTTGGTAATGGGTAATAGTAAATAAATTACTTATTACCCGTTCTCAATTAAAATTATACAAATCCAATATTTGACCTGTAGTCCCCTTAGCAAGGGGGGACGGCGTAGCCGGGGGGTAAATATATGCAACTTTACAAAGAAACGGTATGAACTATTTTAACTATTAAATTCTAACTGCATTTATTCTAAAAATAAAATTTCACTAATTAGTAAATTTTTAATTTTTATTGTTAGCAATTACTAAATCAAGTTAATAATATATTTTCAGCACAAGTGTATTAGTTTAATTATCTTTTCTGCCGATATAACTAAAATAATCTCTGAAAAAATCCTCAATTAATCACCAATTTTTGATTATAATTATCAACTTGTGAATATAGCGGTTAATCAGGATATAAAAAAATCGGCAACATGGCTAAAATTATCGTTACTGGAGTCGCAGGCTTTATTGGTTCTCATCTTGCAGAAACATTGCTACAACAAGGAAACGAAGTGATCGGGATTGATGAATTCAATGATTATTACGATCCGATGTTAAAGCGAAACAATGTTGCATACTTGTATCGTTTTCCTGGTTTTGCATTAATTGAAGGAGATATGCAGTTTTTAGATTGGCAGAAACTCCTAAAAGATGTTGAT
>CAXUOL010001052.1:0-2313 GCA_964252435.1 uncultured Nostoc sp. | reverse complement strand
AGGGTTTTGCGGAGACTGCCAAACAGAGCAAACTGTTCACAACTAGAAAGAGAAGTTATTTGCCGCTTTGACTCAGGAGATATGCGTAAATCAACTGTAGCAATACCATTTTTGATGTTGACACGATACCCAGACAAGCTAAAGTCACTTGTATCTCGTTTTTCTAATATTTTACTTACGACATTTGTCACTGGTTCATCGGCTGGTACTGAAACCTTTTCTGGAATTAATTTTTGACATTGGGTATCACTTGTGTATAGTGTTACGCTAGTAGTTTTGCTAATGGCAACTTTAGAAGTTGGTGAGGAAGGCGTATTTTCCTTAGAAGATTCTTGATTAGGAGATTTTTCTCTCAACTGAGCTACGCTAGGAATTTGGCTAGGAGCTTGAGAAGATACGCTATTCGTCGGTGCTGTGGTAGGGTATGACGTTGCGCTGTCAATATTACTCGCGGTGGGGTTAGAACTACAACTACCAAGACTCACAACCATTGCCACAAAAATAAGGGGTAAAAAATATCTCTTGATTGTGTTCATAAATTTTGCTTATAAATGATGTTGCTGTTATCAATTTCAGTATCGCTGGTATCAATTCCGCATAAATTCATGCATATTGAGCCAGTCTATAAAGTGTCAAACCGAACTCTGTAAAAGTCAAATTTTATACTACACACCAAAATTACAACATCTGCTATTCAAGGAGCGATGTCTAATGAAACGCTTACGCTGTATATCTGTTTGAATTTTGAATGCGTGAATTTTGAATTCCGCCTTGCGGTACTAGTTTTCACTACTTTTTTGCTTCGTCAATTGCTGCACTAATAATTGCACTCCCAAAGCCAACAAACCAATTGCCACTATAGCAAAAATTCCGCTACCTAAAGCAACTACACCAACAACCAAAGTGCGGACAGCAGAAGAAATCTTTACCACCAATGGATTGATTGAATGGATCGGTTTACTAGCAAAATTTGTCGCGATCGCAATCATCAGCGAATACGCTGCAAATCCCATCCCTCCAGAAATCACCGCCCCAGTAAAACAGCGTAACGGACTAGCTGTCACTTGTTCTTTAGCATCTGTTTGCGGCGTGAGATTTTGGTCATTCATAATATTTAGATTTTAGATGTTAGATTTTGGATTGAAGCATTAGAAATAATTATTGTCCTCAACTAATCGCCATTTAAATTGCATCTCTGCGTCTTTGCCTTTTTTTAGCGATTTGAACTATGCAATTAAAAAACTCATCAGCTTATTTCTTATACTCTATTTAACGATAAAGATTAATTTAAATTGAAGATGCCACCTGAATACCATGTGTAATTGTCCGAGTCACAAACAATTCTAAGTCTTCATCAAGAATTGCTTCTTTAACTTGTAACTTCACTTGTTCTGCCTGCTGCTGAGATTCAAAAAGAGCAAATACTGTTGGGCCAGAACCAGACATCATTGTTCCTAAAACACCTTCTTGATTTGCAAAGACCTCTCGCAGTTGCAAGACTTGAGGATAGGCTGGTAATACCACGCGCTCTAAATCATTGTGCAGTTTTCGGGCAATTTCTTGCGCATCTTTATCTAGGACAGCTTTTACTATTGCTTTTGAATGAACTGCATTAGCACGCACTGTCAAGTTGTTGCTATCTCTAATATAAGAATGACCAAACTGTTGTCGATAGGTTTTGTATGCCCAAGCGGTGGAAACTTCCAAACTGCGGTATTTTGCTAACACTATATAGATACTATCCAAACTTGGCAGCAAAGAAAGTTGCTCACCTCTACCTGTTGCGATCGCAGTTCCACCCGCCACACAAAACGGTACATCTGAACCGAGTGTACTTCCTAACTCCTCTAATTCTGACTGAGTTAATCCCAACTTCCATAGTAAATCTATCCCCACCAACACAGCTGCTGCATTCGTCGAACCCCCAGCCAACCCAGCCGCGACAGGAATCTGTTTGTTGATAATAATCTCCACACCTCCATATTTAGCAAAAGCTTCAGGAAATTGCCTGACCATTAATTCTGCTGCACGGTATGCCAGATTACTTTTATCTGTAGGTACTTGTGGGTGATTGCAGTGAACACGGATACTGTCAGTGCTAATAGAACGCACAACAATTTGGTCTGCAAGACCAATACTTTGAAGTATCATGGCTAACTCATGATAGCCATCAGGGCGATTACCAATGATTTCCAGATACAAGTTGATTTTAGCAGGGGCAATTAGGCTGTAGGAATGCATTTTCTGAGAATGGAGAATTGGGCATTGGGCATTGGGCATTGGGTATTGGGCATTGGGTATTGGGCATTGGGC
>CAXUOL010001051.1:0-2314 GCA_964252435.1 uncultured Nostoc sp. | reverse complement strand
TTTCCCCCCAATGCATCGGGGGGATTAAGGGGGGTAATTCAACTTGTGTGTACACCATAGCCTAAAAGGAGAGAGGTCAAAGTGTATTGCTTCCATTCGAGAACCGCTATACTCGCATTCAAAATCTGAAGTTGCGTAAAGATGTGGTGTTTTGAATCAATGGTTAGAATTCCAGTAATTGATTTCACTAATTTTACTAAGGGCAACGCAATAACTCGGCAAGCTGTCATCAAACAAATCTATGAAGCTTGTTATGAAATCGGCTTCATTTACTTGCAAAATTCAGGAATATCAAAAGACCTAATCAAGGAAGTATTCACTCACAGTAAATCTTTTTTCAATTTACCTTTAGAAGTTAAGCAAAAACAAGCTTGGAGTGATGAATTTAGTAATATGGGTTACGTTGGGATTGAGAGAGAACGTCTTGACCCCAATAAACCAGGCGACTTAAAAGAGGCGTTTAATGTAAACAAACAAGCAGCTATAGGGATAGATGCTTCTCTTATCACCTTTTATGATCATTGCACAGAACTTGCTAACACAATCTTACAAACTTATGCGTTGGCGTTAGAATTGCCAGAAGATTTTTTTACTATAAGACATAATCAACAAAATCATACCTTGCGCTTACTCCACTATCCGCCATTGCAGACACCACCCAAACCCAGACAGGTGCGTGCTGGTGAGCATTCCGATTATGGTAGTATTACCTTGCTTTTCCAAGATGACGTTGGCGGGTTGGAAGTACAGACAGCATCTGGAGAGTGGATTGCTGCGCCTGCAATTGCTGATACTGTAATAGTCAATACTGGCGATTTAATGCAACGATGGACAAATCATCGATTTTGCTCAACTAAGCATCGAGTGATGATTCCCAGTGATAAAAGAGTAAACCAGTCCCGGTATTCTATTGCTTTTTTCTGTCATCCTAATGATGATACAGAAATTACTTGTTTGGAGAGTTGCCAGAAAGAACAATCGCCTATCTATCCCCCTATCCTTGCGGGAGAATATCTTTTACAACGTTTACAAGCAACTTATGGTAATTCGTAATTCGTAATTCGTAATTCGTAATTAAGAAAAATATTTAATATGAAAACCTACGACTGGATTGTGGTTGGCGGTGGAATTTCGGGTGCTGCACTCGCTTATGAACTGGCTAAAACTGGCTTTTGTGTACTTTTGTTGGAGCAATACAGCAGACCACAGAATGCAACTCGCTATAGTTATGGTGGGCTGGCCTATTGGTCTGGTAGTACGCAACTAACTCGGCGATTGTGCAAAGAAGCGATCGCACGCTACCATATCCTATCTCAAGAGTTAGACGCTGATATCCAATTTCGGGAATTAGATTTATTACTGACTATTTCAGCCCATAACGACCCAGAAGCAACTGCGGCATCATATAATCAGTTTGCCATTCCACCCCGTTTACTCAGTATTCAAGAAGCTTGTGAGTTGGAACCGCAGCTAAATCGAGAGGCGATATCTGGGGCTTTAACTGTCAAACACGGTCATATTCACCCAGAAAAGACAGCACAAGCTTACATTCAAGCCTTTGAGCGGGCTGGGGGTGAAATGCAGATTACTCAAGTATTGCAAGTATTGCAAGATGGTGTACAAACTACCACTGCAACTTTCCACAGCGCTAACGTTGTCGTTTGTGCGGGTGGACTCAGCCGCCAGCTTCTCAAATCTGCTGGTGTTTCCATCAAGCTGTATTTTACCCACGAAGAAATCATTGAAACCCCACCCGTTGATGTCAAGTTACGCACCTTAGTTATGCCAGCGAATCTGCAACGGTTTCAACTAGAAGCTGAATCTACTCAAGTTGATGAATTATGGGATGAACTTGGTAATGAATTAGTACCAGCGATTTTAGATGTGGGTGCGATTCAGTTTCAAGATGGTAGTATTCGCATCGGTCAAATTAGTCGTGCGATCGCAGATCCTCAAGCCAAGGTAAACTCAGACGTAAGCGAAAAATGGTTGCGAAAAAGTGTTGGTCAAATTTTACCAGCATTGGAGAATTTACCAGGGACTTGGTATCACTGCTTAGTGGCATTTAGTAGCAATCAACTCCCCTTAATTGGTGCTATTCCAGGATTTGAAGGCGTTCATGTTTTCTCTGGATTTAGCAATCCCCTAGTACTTATACCACCTTTGGCAAAGCGCTTTGCTAATTTTGCAACTGCCCAGGAAGATGAAATTCTTACACAAATGCTAATCTAAAAGCCCGCAGTGAAAAACACAAATATTACTAAAGTTGGGCTATTTAGAGAGGCGATTCACGAAGAGGGGAAAAGGGGAAGGG
>CAXUOL010001050.1:0-2319 GCA_964252435.1 uncultured Nostoc sp. | reverse complement strand
TCTCGTAAGAGTTGGACGCAAAGAGAAGAAAGAAATGCTTAACTGAACCGTATTGGTTTCAAAGTGACGATGCTTTCTCATATCTGGAAAAATTCCAGCCGAAGAACGTGGAGTAATTAGGTTTTTAACGTTTCAACCACCTTATTCACGAGTTCCATTGGCTCAATGTGCTTGGTAATAAAAAGTTGAAACCCTACTTTTAAAATAGGGTGTTCATTTACAATTTTGATTGTTGCCACAAACCCAAATGCTTATTTTTAGCATTAGCTTCTGCAATTAAAAATTGGGTTTTGCTCTCGTAGCAATTTTGTAAAGACTCTTGGTCAACGACGGCATTACCTGACTCTACCAAAAGGAGATTTACTGACCGATTATCTACAAACACTTCACCAGCTGGGCGACCATTTTTAAGTTGTTCTGTGCTTCTAATCACGACAGGAGTTTGAGGTGGTAATAGCTGTTTTAGCCTTTGTGTTGCTGCTAAACCATAGCGCTTGTCAGTTGCCTCTGGTGCATTAATACACGCTAACTTGACTATAGTTGTTTGTCCTGTATTATCTTTAACCAAAATTGTGTTCCCGTCTGCAACACCAACTACTGTACCTAGCACCAAAATTAGTTGAAGTAATTCCATCATTTTATATGTAATATTTTATGCACAAATAAAATTTTATTTTGGTGCTTAGGTTACTAGTGTGATTTAGCTCACAAGTTGCAAATAAAAATAAAAGTAATAAATATTATCATTGCAAAAATCTGACGTTTATATCAATCAAAACTTCATTTAGTAATTGAACACTCACAGTAGTTCCTGTCAAGAGGTCAGAAGAGACTAACAGTTCCCCATTATGAGCATTGACGATGCGCTTGGTAATAGCAAGTCCTTGTGAGTTGATAGGAAAATTCTACTAGAGACATCTGCTATTTACATACAACAAAATTATGAAATTTTACTCAACTAAATGTAAATTTATACAATTATTAAATAGGTAAAAAAAAGCGATACTATTGTAAGTAAAGCTAATTTTTAATGTAAGTAGGTGTGCCAGTCTCAAAGAGGACACAATGACCTAGCGTTAATCCCGCAGATATCAAAAAAGCTTTAGCTGATGCTTTAAAGTATGGTCTTGAAATTATTCCACCGTCTCCTGCATCTTTGCAGGTATAGTAATTCGATTAGATTCTTTAATCTACTGAAGGAGTGGTGAATGGAAAAGAAGGAGTCCTAATAATACGATAAGATTTAAGTCATATGATTTTAGGTACTTGACTTTCTGGAGATATTTTTAATTCTGTGTTAGCAATATTCAATACTTTAACATAGGTTTGTACTTTAAAAGTTTTCACTCTTAACTCCTAACTCCTAACTCCTAACTTTCTTTATATGCCAGAACAACAGCAATGGACTATAACAGCAACTGAACAACCACCAGAGTGGTTTATCCAAGCAGTGAAACAGTATACACCTGCATCAACTGGACTGTATGCAGCGCAGTTGTTGTGGCAACGAGGTATTAAAGATCGTCAACAATTAACAGCTTTTATCAACTATAAAACTTATCAACCAGCAAGTCCCTTTGAGTTTGGGCAAGAAATGCATCTGGCGATCGCACGCTTGCAACAAGCATATAATACTAAAGAAAAAATCGCCATTTGGGGAGATTTCGATGCCGATGGGATTACCGCCACATCGGTACTTTGGGATGGATTGGGGCAGTTTTTCGCTCAAAATACTCAGTTAGTTTACTACATTCCCAATCGCCTGAAAGAATCCCACGGACTTAACAATGGAGGAATTGATAACTTAGCAAAACAAGATTGCAAATTAATAGTTACTTGCGATACAGGTAGCACAAATATTGAGGAAATTATCTATGCTAAACAGCTAGGTATAGATGTAATAGTTACAGACCATCACACTTTACCAGCCGAACGCCCACCTGTTGCAGCGATTATCAATCCCCGTTATTTACCAAAAGAACATCAGTTATTTAATCTTTCTGGGGTGGCGGTAGCTTATAAGTTGGTGGAAGCACTATATCAAAGTCTGCCCAATGTTGCCAAATATCCGTTAGAAGATTTATTAGATTTAGTTGCAGTTGGATTAATTGCCGATTTGGTGCAGTTAAGTGGAGATTGTCGCTACTTGGCACAGATGGGAATTCAACGACTGCAAGAAGATTTTAAACAGCCAGCAGCAGCGCGACGGCGGCCAGGAGTAGGGCGATTATTAGAATTGTGCCAGAAAAGTGGCGATCGCCCCACAGATATTTCTTTTGGTTTGGGGCCAAGAATTAACGCCGTTAGTCGCATCCAAGG
>CAXUOL010001049.1:0-2326 GCA_964252435.1 uncultured Nostoc sp. | reverse complement strand
GAATACAGCAAGCGATCCCGTGATTAATTGTGCTGATGGGTAGGTATAGGATGGCTGATGGTTGATACCTCAATGTATTAAATGTTACAAATTTGACTTGGACAGGGAGAAGGTCGCAGCATTCATAACATTAGCAATTATACGTTGAAGTATATGGGCTAAAGGGTTTAGAGTAAAGACCCTACCCTTGAGCGACTAAAGGAAATCTTTAGTTGACAAAATGACTGCTCTTTGTTTTCGAGATAGTCAAGGAGTCCGCGAAAGCTTTTACCCTTATTTATTTATGAGTTTCAAAATTATTGACTTTTGAATGCGTGACTTTTGACTTCCCCGAACGTGAATTTTTTATATTGAGCGGAACCGAAACACACTGTCTCCAAGAGTTGGGGCTGACCTTTTCTATCTCCCCCTAGAGACTCAAAGCGATCGCCAAATCTCAAACACCTTACCGTGGCTATGAAGTGAAACCTGCTAACCCATTCCTGATTCTCCTTCCTCCAGGTGACTATGCATGAAGTTGCTTGATACCAAATATTGGTTATTAATGTTGTAAATATTTTAACTGTATAAAGTTTGCGAAAAAATTCGTTGATTGCCAAGACACATAGCTTGTAGCAATAGTAAAATCTACTTTAAGCTAGACAAAAATTACCTAAAGTTTGGGGTAATTAACTTAGCTATTAGTGGTAAATATCACAAATACTGAATGCTAATATTCAGTATTTCCTGGAGAGCGCTATTCCGGGTTAGGATGATGACTAGCGATGCCTTAATTTAGATATCGATATTGGATTGTTGAAATTTTATGGGCCATAGTCCACCAGATGGCAGTACCAACCTCCTCTGAACTGGCGAGGAAGTCTCCCAGCGCGGGGGAGACTTAGGAGATATATATCATGCTCACAGAAGATATTCGTGATTTGCTGACTGATACTACCGATTTAAACCAGTTGAAGTGGGATTTAAATCGCTTGCAACCTGTGGATGTGGGAGATTACATTACACAATTGCCTGAACAACAACGGGCGATCGCATTTCGTTTACTCAACAAAGCTCAGGCAATTGATGTATTTGAATATCTGCCAACAGAGGTGCAAGAAGAACTAATTAATTCTCTGCATGATGTCCAGGTAGTGCAACTTGTAGAAGCGATGAGTCCCGATGAACGGGCAGAATTGTTTGACGAACTACCTGCTGGGGTAATCAAACGGCTATTACAAGAACTGAGTCAAGAAGAAAGGCAAGCAACAGCAACGATTCTCGGCTATCCAGAAGGCACGGCTGGGCGGGTGATGACAACCGAATATGTCCGGTTACGGCAAGGATTGACTGTAGGGGAAGCCTTGAGCAAAATCCGCCGTCAGGATGAAGACAAGGAGACGATTTACTACGCCTACGTCACAGATGACAACCGGACGCTGGTGAGAGTAGTTTCACTGCGCCAATTGCTGTTTACCTTTCCTGATGTTTTCATCAAAGATATTGCTAGCGATCGCGTCATCAAAGTTAGAACTGAAACCCCTCAAGAAGAAGTGGCGCGAATCATGCAGCGCTACGACTTAATCGCTATCCCCGTAGTTGACCGAGAAGACCGATTGGTTGGCATCGTCACCATTGATGATGTCATGGATATTTTGGAAGAGGAAGCCACAGAAGATATCCAAAAACTGGCAGGTGTGAGTGGTGATGAAGCTGCTTTATCCTCTCCTCTACTTACCATCCGCAACCGCTTGCCTTGGCTATTGGGCATCATGGCTCTGTATATTGGTGCAGCCAGTGCGATCGCGCCATTTCAATCTGTAATTGCCGCAGTGCCAGTTCTAGCAGTAATCATGCCGATTTTTTCTAACACTGGTGGTACTGTCGGTATTCAATCATTAACGGTGACAATTCGTGGTTTAGGAGTGGGAGAAGTAACATCCAAAGATACCTTGAAAATCCTCCGCAAGGAAATTCTAGCTGGTTTAGGTACAGCAGTAGCTTTAGCCACAACGATGTTCCTGCTTTCCTTAATTTGGGCACGACCCCAAGAACGATGGGTAGCTTTGATTGCCGGAATGGTAATGGCAACTAATACAATTGTGGCTGTTACACTCGGTACTTTACTGCCAATGGGTTTGACACGGCTGAAGCTTGACCCTGCTTTGGTTAGTGGCCCGTTAGTGACTACAATGCTAGATACAATTGGGTTTTTAACGTTCCTCAGCCTAATTTCTCTAGCTTTAAACGTTTTCCATTTACCAACGTGAAGGGATTGGGCGTTAGGAGTTAAGAGTTAGGAGTTAAGAGTTAGGAGTTAAGAGTTAGGAGTTAAGAGTTAGGAGTT
>CAXUOL010001048.1:0-2328 GCA_964252435.1 uncultured Nostoc sp. | reverse complement strand
TTCTCGAAGACCGGGAAAATGAATTTATTTCTTGGGCTTCTGTAGAAGGTGCAGATGTTGATAATTCTGGTTTTGTCCGCTTTAAAAAAGCACCAGGCGATCGCGGCACAGAAGTAAAGATTGTCTTGGAGTATAACCCACCAGGTGGAGTATTGGGAGCTACTGTAGCTAAACTTTTTGGTGAAGAACCAGAACAGCAAATTGGTGATGAATTGCGTCGCTTCAAGATGCTAATGGAAGCAGGCGAAATTGCCACCACCGAAGGTCAACCAAGTGGACGCAGGTAGTTTATTGCCCAATGCCTGAAAATGGGGAAAAAGTTTGCCAAATCAAAAGTGATTAATTTCTTCGTAGTTAATCCTGGCGAAGCGTTGAAACAGATGACTGGTGTCCTTAGTCCGATGCTTGCATCGATGCTGTTGGTATAGAAGTCCATCACCTTTTTCAACAAAAAAGGATAACTCCATCAAAGTTATTCTTAAACCTGAATGGTGAATAGTCATTCAGTCTTTTGAATTGTACACCCAATATAATGCAATTGAGGTTTTTTATGAATCGAGTAATTTCATGGCTGCGAAATATTCGCATTTCCCAAATTGTTGTAGTTTTCCTCGTAGGATTTATGTTCTTACTAGGTCAGGCTTTTAGTTACACTAACATAGCACTAGCTGATGTTAAGACTCCAGAAGGCACTTATTACCAAGGAGCGCCAAATGAGCAAGGTGAAATTAGAAACGATACCCAAATAGAAAATACTCAAAACTCTCAAAATCCAATAAAAAGCGCTGTTGATAATATCCGCGAAAAGTTAAACTTGGATGAAAAACCTCCTGAAGCGACAAAAGAGTTTTTTGATCCTAGTACAAACAAAACCGAAGATAAAACTTCATCATTTAGTAAAAGTAGAGAAGGTTATTATCGCACTCCTTCTAGCAACTAACTAAAGAGATAGTAGCTAGAGGGTGAGCAAATTTTGAGTCGAGATTGTTGACTCATACATTGTTGAATAACTTTTTAGCACTTACTGAGACGCGATAGTTATCGCGTCTCAAAATCAAGATAAACTTAGTATTTATCTTGATATGAATGAGTCAGAAATTATCAAAGGAATAAATAATTATGAAAGCAGTTTGCTGGCATGGAGCAAACGATGTGCGGGTAGAAACGGTTCCTGACCCCAAAATTATTAATCCGCGTGATGCCATTATTAAAATTACTTCCACAGCAATTTGTGGATCTGATTTGCATATTTACAATGGCTACATTCCCTCAATGGAAAAGGGTGATATCCTTGGTCATGAGTTCATGGGGGAAGTTGTAGAACTTGGAAGTGCAGTTAAAAATGTGAATATAGGCGATCGCGTCGTTGTTCCTTTCACTATATCCTGTGGTAGCTGCTTTTTCTGCAATCGAGATTTATGGTCATTGTGCGATAACTCCAACCCCAATGCTTGGTTGGTAGAAAAGCAAATGGGCTATTCACCAGCTGGTCTATTTGGCTACTCTCATTTATTCGGCGGTTATGCCGGTGGTCAAGCAGAGTATGCACGAGTGCCCTTTGCTGATGTCGGCTTGTTCAAAATTCCCGATGGTTTAACGGATGAGCAAGTACTATTTTTAACAGATATTTTTCCCACTGGCTACATGGCAGCCGAGAACTGCAACATCAAACCCGGTGATATTGTCGCCGTTTGGGGGTGTGGTCCTGTCGGACAATTCGCCATCAGAAGCGCATATATGCTAGGTGCAGAACGTGTAATCGCCTTTGACCGCATTCCCGAACGTCTGCAAATGGCTAAAGAATACGGCAAAGCTGAAGTTCTCAACTACGAAGAAGTAGATGTAGGCGAAGCACTCAAAGAAATGACTGGCGGTCGTGGCCCCGATGCTTGCATTGATGCAGTGGGAATGGAGGCACACGGTACAGATTTTATGGCGATGTACGATCAGGTAAAGCAAGCAGTACGTCTAGAAACAGACCGTCCAACGGCATTACGACAAGTAATTGTGTCTTGTCGCAAAGGTGGTCACGTATCAATTCCGGGTGTATATGGTGGCTTTATAGATAAAGTGCCGATGGGTGCGGCGATGAACAAGGGCTTAACCTTGAAAATGGGACAAACACACGTCCACAAGTATTTAAAACCTTTGCTAGAACACATCCAAAACGGTGATATCGATCCAACATTTATCATCACCCACAGTTTACCTCTAGAACAAGCGCCCCACGGCTACGAAATTTTTAAGGACAAGAAAGATAACTGCATCAAAGTTGTACTCAAACCGTAGTAGGGAATGGGGAATGAGGAATAGGGAATAGGAAAGAGT
>CAXUOL010001047.1:0-2332 GCA_964252435.1 uncultured Nostoc sp. | reverse complement strand
TTTTGCTTGAAACGCTTGTAAATCAGCGCCTTTTAGGGAATGAAACAGCCCTGCCCTTATAAAGGGGAGCCACTGCGTTGGGCGGGCAATGCCCGACTTGTTCGCGCAGCGTCTCCCCTTGGGAGAAGCATGTGGCGTGAGGGAACTGGATTTTCTAGTTTCCCCCAAGACATCGAGGGGATTAAGGGGGATGATTAAAATCACAGTCAAACACTTTTCAAACATCCTCTAAGGAGTAGTCACAACGCTCTATAATTTCACCCCACCCTGCTGCAACTGCTTAAATGGATCAAGCAGAAAATCAATAATCCGACGCTGGCGGACAATTACCTCAGCTGTTGCCGTATCCCCAGGATGCAAAGCAATACACTTATTAGCTGAGGGAATACATTTTTGTTTTAGGGCAATTTCCAAGTCATAAGCTGCTACCTTTCCATTAGGTGTTTCCACATCTATGGTAGTAGGAGAAATATCTAATAATTTCCCTTCTAGCACGCCATAATCCTGAAACGGATAGGCATCAAACTTTAGCTTTACTGGCAATCCTGTTTGTAAAGAACCACTTTCAGTTGTCGCCATTTGCGCCCGAATTATTAAAGGTGAATCTTGGGGTGCAATCTCTGCTACCATTGTTCCTGGCTGCACCACAGACCCAGCCCGTTGTATCGGTAACTGAAATACTTTACCATTCACGGTGGCTCTTAACTGTCTTTGTCCTAACTGAAATTTTAACGATACAATCTGACTCCTATTTTGAGCAATTCCTGTTTGAAGCGTAGTCATTTCTGTTTCTAAACTCTTTTGTTGTTCGTCGATTTTTAGCAGAGCCAATTCACCAGAACGAGTTAAAGTCTGATAACTCCTTTGTTGTTCTTTAATTCGCAACTCTGCCTGTTCAATATCTGCATTTGCTTGCCGAATAGTCCGCTCATAAATACTCTGTTGTTCTAGCAAACGTAGTTTAGCCTGCTGAATATCTGACTGATTTTGTTCGTATAACTGTTGCTTGTCTTTAGCTATATCCTGCTTCTCCACAACAAAAGTTTCTGAAACAATCCCTGACTGCCAAAGACTGCGATAGCGTTCAACTTCTCGTTCGCTACTCGCCAAACTACTCTTTCTTAACTTATTAGCAGTTTGATTATACTCAAGAGTTTGGCGTGCCTGATTTACTTGAGCCAATTTTTCATCTTTTTGCAAGTTATAGGAATTCCTAAGAGCATTCAGGTTCTGTTGTGCTTGATCAATTTGAGCCTGCTTTTCTAACTTTTGAGATTGGTTCTGCTGCTGTTGAGTTGTTAAAGATACAACTAACTGACTTTTAGATAATTTTAATTGAGAAAATTGATTTAATTGTCCCTCTAACTTCTGCTGTGCCTGTTGCAATTCTGCCCTAACTAATTCCGATTCCAACACCAATAAAGTCTGCCCAACTTTAACTAAATCGCCTTCCTTTACCCGAATTTCGGAAACAGTCCCTGCCACAGCAGCATCCAGCCTAATCGTCTTTCCTTGTGGCTCAAGTCGCCCTCTTGCTATACCCGTTTCATCCACCTTAGATAGCATCGACCAGGGTAAAATGATCGAGACAAACAGCACTAAAAAATATAGCAATCCCCTTGTCCAGACTTGGGGCAAGCTATCAAGTAAATCCTTGGTTACGTAAGCCCAATCATCAGTTGATATAGCTGGTGTTTGCTCCCTTAAAATTTCCTCGCCCTGTTGTACCTCATAGATTTGGGTTTGAACCCTTCCATTTAATATGTTTGGCATGATTTTTCCTGATATCAATTTGGTATTTTGGGAGTGGAGAGACAAGAAAAGTTTCCTCCTTGTCCTCTTGTTTCACTCTGCAACATCCATCTGCTGATGATTGAGATAAAAATAATGTCCCCGCTTCGTCATCAACTCTTGGTGAGTTCCACTCTCAATCAATACGCCACGATCCAGCACTAAAATCAAATCTGCATTTCGCACAGTTGAAAGGCGATGGGCAATTACTAAGGTGGTTCTGCCCTGAAGAATTGTGTTTAAATTCCTCTGAATAATCCTTTCTGACTCTGCATCCAGATGGGAAGTCGCCTCATCTAAAATCAATAACTTGGGATTGCCTAACAACGCCTTTGCGATCGCAATTCTTTGTCGCTGTCCTCCAGACAACAACCCACCTCCTTCACCAATCTGGCTTTCATAACCCATAGGTAACTTTTTAATAAACTCATCAGCACCCGCCAATTGCGCCGCCTCAATAATCTCTGCTAAAGTGGCTCCAGGATGTGCCAAGCTAATATTTTCCCGAATTGTTCCGCCAAACAAAAAGGTATCTTGGTCA
>CAXUOL010001046.1:0-2335 GCA_964252435.1 uncultured Nostoc sp. | reverse complement strand
TACAGTCTGCTAAACGACCATCTGAGAAAAGTTTGGTAGCGGGACGTTGGGTAATCGGTGATGCCACCTGCTGCTACAATGCTCATTCAGAACTCATTCGCTGTGCAGTCAACCCAGATGGTCCTTGCGAATCTTGCCGCTTTTATGAAAAGTTAGGAGTTAAGAGTTAGGAGTTAAGAGTTAGGAGTTAGGAGTTTTGTTTATCTCCTCATCTCCCTCATCTCCCACCGTACAGGAAGTTAAAGCTACATCTTTCCTAGTCTTTTTCTTCAATTTTGAATTTTGAATTTTGAATTTTGAATTTTGAATTGATTTCCCCCTCAACTACCCGCACCAAAAACTTCTCCCACAGTTAAGCGGGTACCATTAACAAAATCCCATCCCGACTGGGGACGTTTACCGGCTAGCTGAACTTCTCGCAACAGTAATAATCCTTCCCCAGTTTGGACAATCGCGCCAATCCCTTTGACAATGCTGACTACAACTCCCGGTTGATCTGATACACTTGACAAATCAGGCAATTTATGTGTTAACTCTTGCAATTCTGGTGGGAGATTGCGATCGCTTACAGAACCAAGGGGAGCAGAAGCGGTGATTTTCAACAGGTTGTCACGAAAGGTAGCCGTGCAGTTAGGGTAAAAGCCTCTGATTTGATTGTGTAATTGGATCGCGCTTTTTGACCAATCCAAAGCATAATCTTGTTTTTGAATCAGAGGTGCATAAGTAGCTGCTAAATTATCTTGGGGAATTGGTTGAATTTCTTTACGTTCCAACTTCAACAAAGTTTCCACCAACAAATCCCCACCGATTTCTGCTAATCTGTCGGCTAAATCTTGAGCATTATCCAGTAATCCAATCGGTGTAGTGGCTATTTGGAGCATAGCACCAGTATCCATCCCCACATCCATCAACATGGTGGTGATCCCTGTTTCCCTCTCCCCGTTATACAAACACCACTGAATCGGCGCTGCACCGCGATATTTGGGTAAAATCGAACCATGCACATTAATGCAAGCTAATTTTGACATATTCAAGATTTTTGCCGATAAAATCTGTCCATAAGCGACAACAACAAACACATCTGCATCTAATTGTTTGAGTTGGGTTAAAGTTTCAGTGTCTTTTTTTACCCGTTCTGGTTGCCATACTGGTAAGTTGTGAGCAGTTGCGATCGCTTTTACGGGTGTTGGCGTAAGTTTATTTCCACGTTCCCGGCGTTTATCTGGTTGGGTGACAACCGCCAGCACCTCAAATTCTGAATGATTCAATAATTTTTCCAAGGTGGGTACAGCAAACTGGGGTGTACCAAAAAATACAATTTTCATTAATAATTGTTGTTAGTCGTGAGTCATTAGTTAATCGTAAGTGCGCCCCTGATAACTGACAACATTTAAGTTGCATGTTGAAACAGAATGCACTCAGCCAGCATCTAGCAGGCTCCTGGATTCGGGACGGCAGTTGCAAAATACAGTTGTTAGCTGTAAATAAATATTGGCTGTTTGGTGGTACAATACTTTCGTATTCATGAAACCAAAGGCTGCTTGATTAACTTGCCGAGTTAAGTTGACAAGCGTAACAGCTAGTATCAGCCGCATTTGCCTCTAGTGAACCTAATCACTTAGTGGTTTTTCGTTGCGAGTCGCTAGAGCATCTACCGAGTGAATTTTGTTGTGTTCCCGATTGTCTTCCCGAAATTAGCTTTAAATGTAGTTAAATTTCCGAAAAAAATATTGCGTCTTCTAACTATTTTTATAGTTTAGATAGCAATTTATAACTTTGGGTTGCTGATAGCAATATCTTCTGAGTATGATGTATTATGCGTCCGCTTTCCCAGGTTTTTAATTAACGCCTCACGTTTACCATCATGAGGGTTTGCGCTGTTACATTTAGTGTCTAACCTAGCCTATTTGCTGTGTACTACCGATCGCTAGTACGATCCCCGAAAGCTAAGTTATCTGACTCTTGTTTGCCAGCGTCATTCCTTAAACTATACCCGAAATATTCCTTAACAAAGGCTTATTTTGGGTGTGGTGGGGTATAGCAACTTTATATATCGTGTAGTAATTACTGAGTTCTCAGCATATTTACTATACTTGCATATTTTTGCCAAAAAATATTCAGTACCTCAGTAAGAAAAGGTGTAGACAATGATACTTAATTTTTGTAAAACTCTGCAAACTTTGAAGATATTATTTCGTCATTAGTTTTAGTTTCTTGTTATACATATAACTACCACCTCCCCCATTGCTGTTGATGTATTGCTTCTCACATAGCAATTGCCCCCTCTAGAGAGTCTACAAATGCTTAAACCCCTTTTGCTGTCAGGATGGTTCCG
>CAXUOL010001045.1:0-2340 GCA_964252435.1 uncultured Nostoc sp. | reverse complement strand
TCTTTAGAAGGTTATAGCATATATACAACTGGCGAACCTTGTCCGATGTGTGCAACTGCTTGTGTTTGGAGTGGTTTATCAGAAATTGTATATGGTGCTTCAATTCAAGAATTAATTACTGTAAATCAATCACAAATTAATATATCTTGTGAAGAAGTAATCGATAAGTCATTTAGGAAAATCAAAGTCACAAAAGACGTTTTAAAAAATGAATGTTTGGAGTTATTTAAATAATGTGAATTTAAATTCCTGACTTATTTTAAAGTCGTGAATTTACGGGTTGCAATTCTCAAAACTAAAATAGAATTGCTATAGAACTGAAAATTACGAATTACGAATTATTTAACTTGGTTCATTCAAATAGGATAAATATGTATTTGCCCAAATCGCAGCTTGAGTGCGATCACGCAAATTTAACCTGTTTAAAATATTTGTAACATGATTTTTCACCGTCCCCTCAGAAATATAGAGTTCCTGAGCAATTTCTCGGTTACTAGCGCCTGTAGCAATTAACCGCAAAACCTCTTTTTCTCTAGGAGTAAGTTCAGTTAAACTAGATGGTACAGGCGGGGACTGGGTTGGTGCAACATGAGAAAATTGAGTCAACAGTTTTTTAACTATACCTGGGCCTAAGTGAGTATATCCTTTATGAACGGCACGAATAGCAACAGCTAATTCTTCTGATGGTGTATCTTTCAATAAATAACCCATAGCCCCATTCTTTAAAGCTGCTGACACATATTCATCATCATCAAAAGTCGTTAGTACTAAAATCTTAGTTTTGGCAAAACGTTTTTGAATCTCCTGCGTGGCTGCGACTCCATCCATAATCGGCATTCTGATATCTAGCAATATTACATCTGGCTGAAATTGTGCAACAAAATTAATCGCTTGTTCACCGTTTTCTGCTTCTCCAACTATTTCTAAATCTGGTTCTAGTTCTAATAATGCTCTTAATCCTTGACGAATTAAACTTTGGTCATCTACCAGCAATACTTTAATCATTATGTTAACCTTGTTAATGGAATATTAACTGTAATTTTGCAACCAGTGCCAAGAGCGCTATTAATATTAAACTTACCCCCAAGTGCTAAAGTGCGATCGCGCATACTATGAAGTCCAAAACCAGTAGTATTTTGCCCGACATCAAAACCTTTACCATTATCCTGAATTATCAATCGTAAATTTCCTCTTTTCATAGTGACTTCCAGTTTCACTTCTGTTGCATAAGCATATTTAGAAACATTTGTCAAAGATTCTTGAGTAATGCGGTAAATAGCAGTGTTGATTTCAGGTGGCAGAGAATATTCCAGGTTAATGTTATAAATTGGTAAAATACCGTTGGAGCGATGAAAATTTTCTGCAAGGCTAGCGATCGCACGTTCTAAAGATTGTTCTTGTAAGGGATTAGAACGCATAGTAGAAACAGATTGACGAACATCTTTTAGCGCCTTTGAACCTAATTCCTTTGCAGTTGCGAGAAATGTTTCAGCCTTACCTGGGTTAGATTGCCATAGTTTTAAAGCAGTTTCTAATTGTAGATTTAAAGCAGTCAGAGAGTGTCCTAATGAATCATGAATTTCACGAGCAATCCGGTTACGTTCTTCTAAGGTAGCTTGATTTTCAATTTGCATGGCATATTGACGGAGTTTTTCATTAGCAAGAGCTAGCTTTTCTCGACTATACCGTTCAGACAAAACTGCATTCATCATCAACAACACAAAAACCAAACTTAAACCAAATACTAGCGACGAATTCAAAATCAAAAATCGATATCGCTCTTGTGCCTGTGGCGATGCTTGAAAATTGAATAACTGATATTTTAGTTGTGTAGTAACTAAAAATAAGGCAAATGACAAACTTGTAACAAATAAACGCCCATTTAACTGAAAAATTAGACAACTGCGAGTTACTAAAATTATGTACAGAAAGGGGAAAAGCCGAGAAAACCTCTCACCAAAAAGTCCAATTATTAAAATAAATAAAATTTCAATAGCTGTGTAGATTACCTTATTTTTCTGGTTATTCCTGGGTAATTTTAAGCCCATTACCGCAAAAATAATCAGACTATAAATTGACAGTTCTGGCAATATGCTACAAACTGACAAGTCTGGAAATAGTCTACAAATTGATAGTTCTGGAGGCTTAGGACGAAATTGCCTTAACGGAGGTGGTATCACTGCTGTCAATGCAGTAATCGCCAGTAATGTCCACTCCAGATAAAGTAGAGACGGAAAAGGATGTTTCTTAATTTCAATTGGACGACTCATTAGTCGCGTTGCTCCAGTTATGAGTTATGAGTTATGAGTTATGAGTTATGAGTTATGAGTTATGAGTTAT
>CAXUOL010001044.1:0-2344 GCA_964252435.1 uncultured Nostoc sp. | reverse complement strand
ACAACTGGCGCTGGAATTGGCTAGCCGCTCATAACTTCTGCACAGGTCAAAAACCTCAAAGACAAGATATTCGGATTTTAGATGCAGGTTGCGGTACTGGTGTGGGTACAGAGTACCTGGTTCACCTCAATCCACAAGCTTCTGTTGTGGGAATTGACCTCAGTACAGGCGCTTTAGCTGTAGCCAAAGAACGTTGTCAGCGTTCTGGGGCTAACCGCGTTGAATTTCATCACCTCAGCTTGTTTGATGTGGAACAGTTGCCGGGTGAGTTTGATTTAATTAACTGTGTTGGCGTTTTGCATCATACCCCCGATCCCATTCGTGGAATTCAAGCTTTGGCGAAGAAGTTAGCCCCAGGCGGCTTGATGCACATTTTTGTGTACGGGGAGTTGGGACGCTGGGAAATTCAACTCATGCAAAAAGCGATCGCACTTATTCAAGGTGACAAAAAAGGCGACTACCGCGATGGTGTCCAAGTCGGGCGGCAAATATTCGCCTCTTTACCAGAAAATAACCGAATTGTCAAATACGATAAACAACGTTGGTCGCTAGAAAACAACAAGGATGAATACTTTGCTGATATGTACGTTCATCCCCAAGAAATTGACTACAACATTGAGACGCTGTTTGAATTAATAGATGCTTCGGGATTGGAATTTATTGGCTTCTCGAATCCGAGTTTCTGGGATTTGGAGAGACTTTTGGGTAAAGCACCAGAGTTAGTAGAACGGGCAAAAGAACTGAGCGATCGCCAGCTTTATCGCCTGATAGAATTATTAGACCCAGAAGTAACTCATTACGAGTTTTTCCTCGGTCGTCCTCCTTTAATCAAAGCTGACTGGTCAGAGGATAATGTTCTACTAGCAGCGATTCCCGAACTGAATCCTTGTATTGAAGGATTTCCCAGTCAATGTTTCTTTAATTACGATTACCAAATTGTTAATTTATCTGTAGCAGAGTTTGAGTTTATGCAAAGATGTGATGCAAATTCCCCAGTTGCAGAGATTTTGGCAAGTGTAGAACTGGGATTAGATGGAGTAAGAACGCTCCTCCACCAGCAGCTGATTTTATTGACATCTGCTTAGTACAGTTTTGCGTAAAAGCATAATGTATTTAATGCAGGCGAACGCATTAACAATGTATCGTCATGCATTGGCATTGCAACGTATTGCTAAATTTAATTCGCTACGAATTAATAAAATGCAGTACTTAGGGACTTCCCAGTAAAAAAATATCCAATTATTTATTGTGAGATGAGCCTTTCAGCTATCCCACAATCAGATATTTATCTATCCTACAACAGCCGAACTTGCTACCTTCTCTTGTCTTTGGGAAGGCGGACGCATTCCCAAACCAAGTAAATTCAGCATTTCTCGGTCAGTATCGTAATCTGGACAGGGAGTTGTCACTGTCAACATCTTGTTGTCGTCGCTGGAAAAGATAGAATTAGCTCCTGCCATAAAGCAGAAAGCTTGCTCAACTTGAGAAAGTCTTGCCCTTCCGGCACTAAGTCGCACATCGGAAGTTGGCATTAAAATTCTGGCTGTGGCAATCATCCGCACAATATCCCAAATGGGTACATCAGGCTGATTTTCTAAGGGTGTTCCCGGTACTTGGGAAAGAATATTAATTGGCACGGACTCTGGATGGGGATGTAAGTTTGCTAGAGTTTGTAACATTCCAACCCGGTCATCGACAGTTTCGCCTAAACCCAGGATACCGCCGGAACAGACAGTGACATTTGTCTGACGGACATTCTCAATTGTGTGCAAGCGATCGCTATATGTCCTCGTGGTAATAATTGTGCTGTAATATTCCTGCGAGGTATCTAAGTTATGGTTGTAGGCATAAAGTCCCGCTTCTGACAATTTCTTGGCTTGATTTGCCGTCAACATACCTAGAGTGCAGCACACTTCTAAACCCATTGCAGTCACATCCTTGACCATTTCCAGGACTTCCTCAAATTGTGAGTTATCCCGCACTTCGCGCCAAGCAGCACCCATACAGATGCGACTAACACCAGTTTCTTTAGCTTTCTGGGCGATGTTAACTACCGTTTCCTTTTCTAGGAGTGCTTGCGCCTTTACCTCTGTTTTATAGCGAGAAGATTGGGCGCAGTAGCTACAATCTTCTGGACAACCTCCCGTTTTGATAGATATAAGCTTGCAAACTTGTATTTTTGTTGGGTCATGATATTGGCGATGCACGCTAGCAGCTTGATAAATAAGCTCTAGCAATGGCGTATTGTATATCGCCCGAATCTCTAATTCCTGCCAATCGTAGCGTATTCCCACCACATCACTATCCTTCTTGTAGACTGGGTTAAATCTTGAGCTGTCTTTTG
>CAXUOL010001043.1:0-2345 GCA_964252435.1 uncultured Nostoc sp. | reverse complement strand
ATCTCAAACCTAGAGAAGAACGAAATATTTCCCAAAAACAGTTTGAGGAACAAGTGCGTCCTAACTTTGAACAAATACCAGGGGCTAGAATTAGTTTTCAAAGTCAGTCACCGGGTGACAGTCGTAAAGCTTTATCAATTGTCCTCAGAAGTGAAAATCCCGAAGCATTGAATCAAGCTGCTGATGCCTTAGAAAAGCAGATGCGATCCATAGCTGGATTGGTAGAAGTGGCTTCGACTGCAAGTTTGGTAAAACCAGAGATTTTGGTAATTCCTAACCCGCAACGGGCAGCAGATTTGGGGGTGACAGTGCAAGCGATCGCTCGGACTGCTTCCCTTGCAACCATCGGCGATAATGAGGCCAACTTGGCGAAATTTAATTTGAGCGATCGCCAAATCCCGATTCGCGTCCAAATCGATCCCGAAGCGCGGGCTGATATCAACACAATCACAAATCTCCAAGTCCCCAGTCAAAATGGCAGATTAGTTCCCCTGGTAGCAGTGGCAGATATCCGCTTTGGTAGCGGCCCTGCTACCATCAACCGCTATGATCGCGCCCGTCAAGTTGCCGTAGAAGCCAATTTGCAAGGGCTTTCTTTAGGAGAGGCAGTCCAGACAATCAACAAACTACCTGCGATGCAAAACTTACCGCCAGGAGTAGTACAGCAACCTTCAGGAAGCGCCAAAATTATGCAAGATATTTTCGGTCGCTTTGGCGGTGCATTAGGGCTGGCATTAATGTGTATCTATGCAATTCTGGTACTGCTGTATAACAACTTCCTCCATCCATTATCGATTATGGCAGCCTTACCCTTTTGTTTAGGCGGTGCATTGGTAGCGTTGATGGTTGCTCAAAAACCCTTGGGAATATATGCCCTGATTGGGATTGTGTTGCTGTTGGGGATTGTCACCAAAAACTCGATTCTGTTAGTGGACTATACAATCATCAATATGCAAGAAGGCAAAACCCAGCGCCAGGCGCTCGTTGAATCAGGCGTATCACGTCTGCGCCCAATTTTAATGACTTCTTTCGCAACGATCGCCGGTATTCTGCCTTTAGCATTAGGAATTGGTGCAGGTTCTGAAATTCGCCAACCGATGGGAATTGCCATTATGGGCGGTTTTACAACTTCCACTTTGTTGACACTGGTGGTAGTACCAGTGATATTTAGCTACATTGACAACTTCCAAACTTGGATTATAGATACACTGCGGTATGGCTTTGGCAAAAAACCATCGCGTTCATAAGCAGTGCTGTTAGCGGATAGCTAAGGTTTAGCCAGGGTGAGTGAGGAGCTATTCTCCTTGTCTTTTCTCAATGCTTAACGCTGAGATTAAAATACAGTTAGCAAAGTAAAGGTTTAGTTTAGAGGAGCTTCTATGATGAATTTACAAGAAATTATTAATTCTATTAATAATTTGCCCACAGAAGAACGGGACTATTTATTTGAGTTTCTGCGTAAAAAAAAGGAAGAACCTAGAGGGGATAATTTCTGGCAGGGATTACAAAAATTTAGAAAGGTAATACAAAGCGAGGGGATTATCTTTACTGATGAGGATTTTGCTGATTTACGAGATCGTAGTGTCGGTAGAGAAATCGATTTATGAGTTGGAAATTCTTGCTTGATACCAATATTATCTCAGAGCTAGCACGTCCTATTCCTAATGCCAATGTTTTATACAAACTAGATATTCATAAGTCAGAAGTTGCTGTTTGTAGTGTTGTTGTTCATGAACTTCTATATGGTTGTTTGCGGTTGCCAGAATCGAAGCGGCGAGAGTCTCTTTGGAATTATATTTATGAGTCGGTATTAAATTTACCAGTCTTTGATTATGATTTAAAGGCGGCACAATGGCACGCCCAAGAAAGGGCTAGATTATCCCAGATTGGCAAAACTCCTGCTTTTGTAGATGGTCAAATTGCGAGTATTGCTTTCTGTAATAATTTAATTTTGATAACTAATAATGTTTCTGATTTTGAGTTCTTTAATGGTTTAAGCGTTGAAAATTGGTTTGTTAGTAAAGGTGAAGGCTGAATTAGGGGTATTAGGCTACCGTTCGTCTCAGTGCAGCAGGTACTCGTTTCTCCTAATGCAGCGATGTCTACGACGGGCGTAGCTGCGGCACTTTAAGCTATGGAATATGGGATGTGCGATCGCATTTCCCAGTGGGAATCATAACAAACAGATTTACCACAGTAAATAACCAAGTTTTACTCATTTAGCTTGAAGCGTAAGTTTTACCCCTCCCTAACCCTCCCCTTGGAAAGGGGAGGGAACTAGATTGATTTCATTTTTCCCTCCTTTGCAAGGCTACCGTGTATACACAAGTCTGAAATAGCTGATT
>CAXUOL010001042.1:0-2348 GCA_964252435.1 uncultured Nostoc sp. | reverse complement strand
ATGGCTTATCATCAATCGGAGCGGCGGGATTCGAACCCACGACCTCCACTACCCCAAAGTGGCGCGCTACCAAGCTGCGCTACGCCCCGGTCAGAATTCCCATCATATAGCAAAACTGTAGGATAATCAAGAGGCAATTTTAAAAAACCTTAAGCATCCCACTAGCTTGCAGTAAATCTGGAACAGCAGAAGCATTCCATTTACCTTCTACAGATCGCCCTGTATTCAAGATGAAGCGCAGACTGTAATCATCAGGATAGCCTTCCACTTCCATCCATAATAAATCGCTTTCGGCTTCACAAGTAATTTTTTCCTCTTCCATCAATTCAGTTGCGAGTTGCTTCATGGTGTCTGCTAGCTGTGCTAGTAGACGACAAAAATCATTTAACTCGGCTTCGGTTAACTCAATTGCCCAATCATCTGTACCGACTAAACCTTTAAACTCAGGTGTGTCGGGGTTCCAGCCAATACGCCAACCCGATCCGGTTTTGACAAGGCGTTCCATAAAAAGTGAAGAGTGAAGAGTGAGGAGTTAGGAGTTAGGAGTTAGGAGTGAGGAGTGAGGAGTGAGGAGTGAGGAGTTAGGAGTTAGGAGTTAGGAGTGAGGAGTTAGGAGTTATTAATTTACAACTTATAAAGAATATGCCGAAAACCCTTGACGAAGAGGCGCATAGCGCCGCAAACACCGTACTTCAGGCTGCGTGATGTTCGCCCTTGGTTTCTCCCCTTGGGAGAAACCAACTCTTCAAGTAGTAACGGCGAGTCTATGAATGTAGAATCCCTGTCGCGATGATTCGCGGGGAGTGTCAAAACTCTTCTACTACTTAAGTAGTTCAGCACCTCCTCGTTGCGGTGGCTGTGGGGTAGTTGATGTAGTTGGACTGGGTGCGGTGTTGGGGTTAGAGGGTACGGTGTTTTGTGAAGTAGGATTAAATATATTGACTAAGACTTGTACTAGGGCATCTCGCTGGCTGCGGGTGAGACTTTTGATGGCTTTGCGATCGCCTTCTATCGGATTTTTCTGTAGTGCATCATTTCCTGGATAGGTAGTATCATACATAATTTCATTTGCACCCAGGTAATCAGCTAAAGTCAGCTTCCAATCTAAGCGATAAATCGGGGCACGCCCTTTGGTATAAATGTGATATCTAATTAAGCGATTTGCTAAGGTGTTGTTTTCGGCAACTTTCCCATTTTCTTTGCTGATATACTTATTTTCCCGTGGAAAATCTGGTAGTTGCTGATAAACTAACTGCCAAACATCGCTAGGAGTGATTCTCTGGGCAGAAGCAGGTTGGATACTAAATAAATTTCTATGTATTGATTTATCCGCCCCTGAACCCAAAACAATTACACTCACTAGTATTAAGGTAAGCAGTAGTAATGAGTGCTGAGTTCCGAGTTTTGAGAAAATTGATTTAAACAGAAATTTTTTCTTTTTCATAGAACAATATTTTGGACGTTGCTGAGTGAAAATATGAATTTGCCTGATTCAGAATTCAGCACTCAGCACTCAATTTTATAGTTCGCCGATAATTTCTGGTTGAGTCAATTCATCCGACATTTCGATAATTGCCCTTAGCACTGGCTTCATCATCGCATCTTCGTTGCTTTCAAAGTCTTCGTAACGCCGACGTTTAGCACGATTTGCTACCTGAACCGTAATGCGGTAACGATTTGAGGCTGCACTAATCAAATCCTCAGCCCGGTGCATAATCTGAGATTGAGTTGTCTCGAACTTAGAACGCTTTAGCATAATCAGTGGTTCTTGGGGTCATTCTCCAGTGTAACAGTACTAAATCAGTCTGCTGCTGTCTGTTAAATCGCCAGCAACCTCTCTATTGATAGAGGCTAAGATATTTTAGTCACTTTATAAGTAACTTGTAGTATTAAATAACGCACCCTCATGGCTGACCTTGTGGAAACTGCGATCGCAGCGGGTAATTTCAATACCCTAATAAAGGCTGCTAAAGCTGTAAATTTCATCGAAACTTTGAAAAGCCCTGGTTCTTTCACACTCTTTGCACCAACTGACGAAGCTTTTGCTAATCTGCCAGAGGGAACTTTAGACTCGCTACTACAAGATATTCCTAAGCTCCAGAAAATTGTGGCGTATCATATCGCTAGTGGGGATGTTAGGTCTGATGATTTGGTACAGATTAACGAGGCAGAGACGCTTGAAGGTTCAATTGTAGCCATTGAATCTGCCGACGGTAAATTTAAGGTGAATAACGCCAATGTCCTGAAAACAGATATTCTGACAGACAATGGCGTGATCCACGTTATTGATGCGGTATTGATGCCTGCAATGGTGGCGGGGAAGTAAGGGCAGAGGGGCAGAGGGGCAG
>CAXUOL010001041.1:0-2363 GCA_964252435.1 uncultured Nostoc sp. | reverse complement strand
TGACGATGAATTTTTGGCGCTATCTCTTGTTTGCTCAATTAGGAATAGTACTCAAGGCAATTACTAATTCAAAACTAACTGACTTAAAAAGAAGGCAAGGGCTGCACTGCCCAAGGGAACTGTCAAATTGTCAATACCCAAAAATGAAACAGCTTCTAAACCAGTAGCTATAAATGCCACCACAAGTGATATCGCCCAAGTTTGCCAACTGTTTCCTTGAGTTCCAACTAAAATCAAACTACTGACGACATAGCTAACAAGCATCATAGTTAGGGAGCCTTCCCAACTTTTTTCTGTACCAAAAACTTTATACTTATGTGTACCAAAGCGTTGCCCAATTAAGGCTGCTAATCCATCTCCCCAAGTCATGATCAAAATTCCGAGTGCTGCATACTGGGGTTGTTGTAAATACCAGAACCAGGCAACTAAAATACCGAAACTGACAGAGTAAAAAAATGTCCCTAAGCTTTGCCGTCCAACACTATTAATACCAGGAAGAATGGGCAATCGGTAGGATAATAAGGTTATTGCACTCGCTAAAATAGAAGCTGTAACCCCTACGCTGGCGGGAATATCTAGCCACCAAGCGATTAAAATCACATTACCAGTGCCTATATGAACTATCTTCCGCACGATTTCTGGCTCGTTGGCGAAGCGGTTTACCACCCATGCAATCAGGAGGATGAGTAACACCCAAATTGCAGCCAACGCAATTTGCAGCCATAAAACCGGAATTGAAGTGAAGTCAGAAAATATAATTAACAAAGATGCGACAAGATGAAAATTTTTACCCCTGTTACTAATTTATAAGATTTGGGTAGCTGCAATGAAATTATTATTTATTTGGCTGATTCGGGGCTACCGAATGTTTATCTCGCCGTTGTTTCTTCCGACTTGTCGCTTTCAACCAACTTGTTCGATGTATGCTATTGAAGCTATTGAACGATTTGGAGTGTTGCGTGGTAGCTGGATGGCAACTCGGCGGATTTTGCGCTGTCATCCGTTTCATCCAGGTGGTTACGATCCAGTGCCAGAGGTGGTAGAAAAGGTGAAGGGGGAGTAGTTTTGTGCAAATAGTGGCGAATTGAGGGGTGGAATTTAAACGCAGAGGGACGCAGAGAATGACAGGAGCGGTAATTTATAAAGAAGGGGCAGGGGGAAAGGCAAAAACCTCGCCCGCAAGTGGCGCGAAATAATCCAAATTTTATGAGGAAGGTAAAAACCGTACTTCGTCCCGCTGCGCTAACGCCCGCAAGTGGCGCGACAATCATCATCCCTTTCCCCTTTCCCCTTTAACATGAGTCCCTTTTATTAAAGGAAGTGTTGGTGGGTATAGCTATTTGGGGAGATGTCAACAGATAAGGTTGTCATCTAGCGTGGGAAGGTTGAATAATTTAATTTAGACTTACCATGCTTAATATTACTGCGATTTCTATACCAGAGCCACAAATTCCTACTCCTGGCCCGAACCCGCTACCTAGTCCCAATCCTGAGCCGAATCCACTACCTAGTCCCGAACCTGTACCGGGGCCAGCGATTCCTCAACCGTTACCGGGGCCTGTGCCAGAACCAGTACCGGCTCCCATTCCTCAGACGGTTCCAGGGCCAATTCCCCAAACCATACCGGAACCTGTTTAAATTACCTTGGTAATGTAATCCAAAATCCCAAATCTAAAATCTAAAATGCTAAGAGCCGGAATTGTCGGACTTCCCAACGTCGGAAAATCTACTTTATTTAATGCTGTAGTTGCTAATGCTAAAGCTGAAGCAGCTAACTTCCCTTTTTGCACGATTGAACCGAATGTCGGCGTTGTCGCAGTACCGGATGAACGGTTAAATGTTCTTGCTAAGATTGCCAGTTCGGCACAAATTATCCCGGCACGGGTTGAATTTGTGGATATTGCCGGTTTAGTTAAAGGTGCAAGTCAGGGTGAGGGACTAGGGAATCAATTCCTGTCCCACATCCGGGAAGTTGATGCGATCGTCCATGTGGTACGTTGTTTTGAAAATGACGATATTATCCACGTTGCTGGTTCTGTTGACCCAGCACGAGATATTGAAATCATTAATATAGAACTGGGTTTATCAGATTTAGCACAAATTGAGCGGCGAATTGACCGCACTCGCAAACAAGCTCGTACTAGCAAAGATGCACAGTTTGAAATCACAGTTTTAGAAAAATTAGCTGCGGCTTTAAATGAAGGGAAATCGGTGCGTCAGGTAAGCTTGAATGAAGAAGAAACAGTAATTATTAAGGGACTGGATTTGCTCACTTATAAACCGATTATCTACGCCGCCAATGTATCTGAAGATGAGTTGGCAACTGGTAATGATTTTGTGGAAACAGTGCGGCAAATTGCAGC
>CAXUOL010001040.1:0-2375 GCA_964252435.1 uncultured Nostoc sp. | reverse complement strand
TTCGTCATTAGTTTTAGCAAAATGATCCATCCCAATAAATAGATATTGGTTATTCGTCAATTCTTCAATGGTCATTTTCAGAATCTCTAACTTTTCCTCGGCTGGAGGTAGCGCCTCTTGAGGAATATTTTTTTGTGTCGGTTTCAGCCACGGTACATAAGCAAAGTTAAAGACAACAATTCGGTCAGGATCTAACTCAATTGTCTTTTTCAGCGTCTCTTGAAATGTATCACGTGTTTGATAAGGTAAACCATAAATTAGGTCTACATTCACACTTTCAAACTTAGCTTCTTTGATCCAACTCATGACATCAAAGAGCATTTCTTCTGGCTGGACACGATTGACAGCTACTTGAACTTGGCGATTAAAATCTTGAATGCCAAAACTAATACGGTTAAATCCAATCTGTCTCAGAAAGAAAATGTAGTTTTTATCGATATAGCGGGGATTAATCTCAATCGAGATTTCTGCTTGAGGATCGATGTTGAAATAGCGATTGATGTTTTTCCATAAAAATTCTACTTGGTGATGCTCCAAGTAATTAGGAGTACCACCTCCCCAGTGGATTTGCAGCACTTTTCTATCTTTATCGATTAAAGCTGCGGTGTTTTTAATATCTTCAACCAAAGACTCCACGTAAGGTTTAGCAATATTCTTGTTGTTGGAAATTACTGTATTACAGCCGCAGAAGTAGCAAGCACTTTGGCAAAAAGGAATATGGAAATATAAACTCATAGGGGTTTTGCGTTGATTAGATGCTGCGATCGCGGCCTTAAAATCAGTTTCAGTGAATGTTTCGCTTAACTCTGTAGCGGGCGGGTAACTAGTATATCTAGGTGCGCGAGTATCGTACTTTTGAATCAGATCGAGATCAAACTTGACACCAGGTAATAGAAAAACCATTGAGTTGCTTTCCAATGAATGAAGGGAGTAGGTAGAGACGCGATTAATCGCGTCTGTGGGGAGATAAGGGGAAAATAACCAATGCCCAATGACAAATGACAAAATTAATTAGCCGCAGCTACTTCAGTGCTACCTGAATTCTGAGAACGAGTGAGGCTATTAAAGAGAACTTAACCGAGTGCTTTAATTAAACTTCCCTCTAACTCTTGAGCCATCTTTAAATTAAACCCAAAGGCATTATTAGCTTCTGCAACAATCCGTTCTGCTGTTATATCATCAACGGGTAATGCATTTAATGCCTGACGATACTTATCCTTAAATGCCTTTTTGTCAGGAATTTGCTCAAAGTTGTAAAAGGATGTGCCTTCATAGCCAGAAAGCTTCAGGGCTGACTGAGCAACTTTTTGTAGCATTTGACCCCCAGAAAGATCGCCCATGTCGCGAGTGTAGGCATGACCTAGCAATAAGGCTGGTTCACTAGTAGAAATTTCCCGAATGCGGTTAATGTAGCTGTCGGCAGCAGGTGAGACTGTAACTTGCTCTCTCCAATTATCCCCATAATAGAACACCATGTCTTTTTCGAGTGAGGATTGGCGATTAAGTTCAGGAAAGTAAACTGCACTAATTACAGGATGCTCTACATGGCTCTCTAATGCCGCTTCTAGTTCAGGGTAACTGGAAGTTTTTGCGCGAGTGACCACTGAACGCTTTAAATAGCTAAGAAAACCTTTTGTCTCTTTGACTTGGGTCTATCAGATTTGCTTGTTTGACTTCTGGTTCATAACCGCAGTTAACACAGTGATATAACTGAACCCTTACTTTTTTTCTCATTTCATTAATGATTTGATACGGGAACAACCCATAAGTTTTGTAACTACAACTGGGACAGTAGAAAAAACTCATTTTATTTCACTGCGATCGCGTCACTTTAGTAACTTGTAGGGGACTACAAAAAATCTCTTTTGGCGAATCAAGTCTTGCAAGGTGTAGCACCAAAGGCAGTGTACAGACTCAGGAAAGTAAGGCTCATCATGCGAACAGTACTTTCCACAAGTACAGCAAAACCTATCCCTTGCTGCGTTACTGGTACTTTGATCCATTGCATTCGTTCTATACTAGGGGAATTATTTTACACAATTCCTGGAACAGCAGGTTTACTACTTTACTCATCAGCTTTCCTTGAATGTGTTTACCACCTAACAGTTTTTCACCTTGTTCGGTGACGTTAGCTTTGAGTGAGTCACGGTAGTTAATCAATTCCTTGGTCAGTTCGTTCTCTGGTAGCCTTCCAGTTTCCACGCCGGTTAAGACGTACTGCCACAAACTGATTCGACACAGTGAGGAACCGCTCGGTTTTTCAACAAGTCCATCTCCTGACTGTTCCAGAACAGTACCCATCCCCAAACGCATTTTGAAAGTGTCGCGGCTGCGGTTGCGTTTAATTCGTTTGGTATCGCCGGCTAAACGTCGGA
>CAXUOL010001039.1:0-2384 GCA_964252435.1 uncultured Nostoc sp. | reverse complement strand
GAGTTGGCAAAGACCAAGGGATGTCCGTTTTGACTCAAAGCCTGCCAAGGTTTTGCAGGTGCCCGATCGCTTCGCATATCAAGCCTGGTCTTTAGCACTCAGTCCAGATGAAAAGATGCTTGTGAGTGCCGGACAGTTTAAGCGGCTTGTCTTGTGGGATGTTGCCAGCTCACAACCTTGGCAGCTAAAACTCTCAGAAAATGCTCAAAATCGCGGAGAAAACGACTTTTTCTGGGATCTCAACTTTGCGCCCAATACTTCCATCCTCGCAGCCTCTGATTCTGATGGTTACGTTACTCTTTGGGACTTAAGTCAATGTCAGAAAGCAACGCCAAAGGGGTCGCCTAAAGAGCAGCTGCCTCAGCAAAGCTGCGAACAACGGGCGAGGTGGCAGGTCTCAAAAACATCGGTTCGCAACATTCTATTTACTCCAGATCGGCGATGGCTCGTGAGTGCAGGCGATGATGGTCAGATTCTAGCCTGGCGTCTGACTACAAAGGTTACTCCCGATCTGACTCAAAAACCGAAGCAGATCGCAACCCTACCCAGCAGGATTACTTCCTTAGACTTGATTGCTAAAGAGCAGGGGGTTTGGATTGCCAGTGGCTCCGATGATGCACAAGTTCGTCTCTATCGCTTTAACCCAGATGAATAAAAGTTACTGATAAAAAATAGTCTAGTGCGATGATTAATAAATATCCCCAAAATCTGATCGTGTCCTGCTTAGAGCTGAGTATGCTTCTATTACTGGGCAGTACATCTTTAAGTCCACTGAAAGCTGAGGCTGTTGAGACGACAAAATTACCAACTAGTAATTTCATCCTATCACAACAAATTCCACCACCACAGGATATCCAACCACCCACCACACCTTCACCACTTCCCTCACCAGAAGTGCCACAACCACTCCCCCTACCAGCAGAACTATTTCCACCCTCTGCCCCGACTCCCACACCAGCAGAAGTACCCTCTGGCAATTTTCCTTCCACTATTGTTGTTGAGCGGTTTGAAGTTATTGGTAGCACAGTCTTCAATGCCCAACAGTTAGCCCAAGCCACTGCTGAATTTACCAAACGACCGATCTCACAGGCTCAATTGTTTCAAGCACGTTCTAAAATCACTGAGCTATACGTCAAAAATGGTTACATTACTTCTGGTGCTTTGATTCCACCCCAAAAAATCCAATCCCATGTTGTGAAAATTCAGGTAATCGAAGGTAAATTAGAAAATATCCAGGTAACTGGGACTCGGCGGTTGAATCGAAATTATGTCCGCAGCCGACTAGCAATCGCCACATCACCGCCTCTGAATCGCCAGCGTTTATTAGAAGCCCTGCAAAAGTTGCAACTCAATCCTTTGATTAAAAACGTCACTGCTGAACTCTCAGCAGGATCGCAACCGGGTACGAGTCTTTTGGAAGTTAAAATCAGTGAGGCAAAAACCTTTAGTGGGCAAATAATTCTTGATAATGGGCGATCGCCGAGTGTTGGCGGTTTTCGCCGCGGGTTAAGATTGAATGAAGCCAATTTACTCGGATTGGGAGACGATCTGAGTTTCGGCTACACCAATACCGATGGTAGCAACTCCTTTGACGCTAGTTACACATTGCCTGTTAATCCCCGCAATGGAACTGTTAGCTTTAACTATGGCACGACCTCGAGTCATGTGATTGAGCCTCCTTTCGACTTTTTAGATATCGATTCGGCTTCTCGCTACTACGAGGTGACATTTCGCCAACCAATAGTCCAAACTCCCACACAAGAATTCGCTTTCGGGTTAACAACTTCCCGACGCGAAAGTGATATCTCCTCCTTGTTACAGAGAGAAGGAGTTCCCGCCTCTGAACTTTCGCCTGGTGCTGATAATCAGGGACGCACCAGGGTATCTGCGTTGCGATTTTTTCAAGAATGGACGAGTCGTAACAGTCGGGAAGTCATCGCCTTACGCTCTCAATTCAGTTTGGGGATAGATGTGTTGGATGCCACGGTTAATCAAAATGCTCCTGATAGCCGTTTTTTTGCTTGGCAAGGGCAAGGGCAGTGGGCACGGCTTTTAGCTTCTGAAACCTTATTATTACTTCGTTTAAATACGCAACTTGCATCTAGAGCACTTTTGCCTATAGAGCAATTTGGCTTAGGTGGCCAAGATAGCATTCGCGGCTACCGTCAAGATTATCTGCTGACGGATAATGGTGCTTTTGTTTCTGCAGAAGTTCAAGTGCCAATTCTGCGCTTACCCCAGAGCAATAGCATATTACAGGTTATCCCGTTTGTAGATTTTGGTGTTGGCTGGAATAGTTCTAATAGAGAGAATCCCGACCCTAATACTCTAGCTGCTGTTGGTCTGGGGTTGCGTTGGGCACAGGGCGATCGCTTCACCGTTCG
>CAXUOL010001038.1:0-2391 GCA_964252435.1 uncultured Nostoc sp. | reverse complement strand
CTCATCTCTTCCATTTGTTGCTGTTGCTGTCGTAGCTGTTCCTTGAGTTGGTCAAGTTCTGACTGTTGCTGCACTTGTTGGGTAGTCGTAGCTGGTAATTCAGGATTAATCTGTAACGCTTTATCAGTAATATCTTGGTAATGTTTCTGACTGACCAACTCTCCGTGTCCACACCACGCGCTAACTATTTTTTCATCCCTACCTAAATCAAATATTTGGTGAGTAATAAATGTATGCCGTGTGTTGTAAGGTGGTAAATATTTCGTGAGCTTACCTTGTTCAATAAGTGGTGGGATAATACCTTTATTTTGCCCCTCCCTGCCTTTCCATGCCCTTGATAAAGTTACGTCAGAAATTATTCTTCCAGCCTTAGACTTAAATACCACTTCACTAGGTTCACCTTGAGGAATCGACTTTAAAAGATTCCACAATTCACCATCTTTAGGCATAGGAAAAATTCTAATTAACTCTTGTTCTCCTTTGGCTGTTTTTGTGGGATAAAACTTTTTAAGCCTTGGTGAATATGTCCGCCTGATTAAAATTTGTTCCTTGCCCCACAGAATATCGCACCACATAAAAGCTGTTAGCTCCCCTGTCCTGCATCCAGTTAAAAACTTGAATTTAATGGAATTATACCAATGTGATTTACTAGGATTCTTTTTAATATAGCCAAGTATTATTTCTACCTCATCCCATGCATAGGCCTTTGATTTATCCAACACGTCATCATCGGTTTCCGTCTCAAGTTCTTGCTGTGTTTTGCCTTGGGAACCCTTAACTTTTATTTCACTAGCTAACCCTTCAAAAGGATTGTGTGCAATTGATTTATTTTTTATTGCTAATTGATAAGCGTTAGACAACTGACTGATGAAATTTTTTGTGTGCAGAAGACTACGGTTATCTATGAGCCAGTTCCTAATTTTTAAAGCATTTTCAGACTTTGTAGCCTCTATTGCTGACTTAAGATAACTTACATAATATTTGCGGAATGTTAAGCGATAGGTGGTTTCTTTTAGGTCATGTTTCCGATACTCACAATACATATCCCACACTTCCATTAGGGATAGTTCAGGCTTAGGTGGTAGTTGGTCATCTGAGGTAGTTTCACTTTTCACCAGTCTCAACCTTGCCTGCAACCCGTATTCCTTCAAAATCTCCTGATACCGCCCCAAGTCAAAATTCCCTTCACCGTCATCCAGCTTCCCATCCTCAAGTTCTATCTGTAACCGTCTCTGCAACTGGCTAGCTTTACTCTCCCAACCATCTACCAGTGAAATACCTGTTGCTAGCTTTATCTGCCCCTTGTTGCAATACGACCTGGGGAAACAAGCCTTGATGCTCCCTGAGTCAACCCTGACAGTTACTTGACCCTTTTTAGCCTTACCCGTTGGTGTTTTACTGCTGTTAACCATAATGCTCAATCCATGCTCAAAGTGTGAACGTCAGTTGTTAGAGAACTTATATCAAAGCATTATAGTGTTAAACCTGCCGTAAATAAAATCAGCAGGTTGCGCCGCAGTTGGGCGTCAAAGGTATTAAATGTTTTCAAGGTAGATGCAATTTAATTGGTTTTTTGTCAATAGTTAGGAGTTAGGAGTAAACCAATATTTACTTTTGACTCATGCCCTATGCCTCATGCCCTATGCCCTATGCCCCATGCCCCATAACTATTGTTACGTTACTTAACATTTTTTGCTACTACTTCTCGCACGCGATAGATAGGCCGTCCTTGGGATTCGTGGTATGTACGCATGAGTAATTCTGCTAAAAGTCCGAAGCAAAATAACTGCACTCCAGTTACTAACAAGAGAACTGCTAAAATTAGTAAAGGGCGATTGCCTATCATCTCACCTAAAACCAATTTGACGAAAGTCAAGTAAACTCCGATCGCAGTTCCCGAAAACATTGAAATCAATCCCAACAGCCCAAAAACGTGCATCGGACGGGTGAGGAATTTTTTCATAAATAGAATGGTTAACAAATCCATCAATACCCGGAATGTCCGCCAAATCCCATATTTACTACGACCAAAGCGGCGGGCGTGATGACGTACAGGTATTTCAGTAATTCTAGCTCCTTCGATGTACGCCAAAGCAGGTAAAAATCGGTGTAATTCTCCGTAGAGATTCATATCTGCTAGCAGTTCTGAACGGTAGGCTTTCAGCGAACAACCATAGTCATGAATATTCACGCTAGTGGTGCGGCGAATTAGCCAATTGGCAATTTTGGAAGGAAGTAACCGATTTACAGCCCCATCTTGGCGTTTTTGCCGCCAACCACTCACCAAATCATAACCCTCATCCAGCTTTGCTAATAACATGGGGATATCAGCTGGATCATTCTGGAGATCGGCATCTAAAGTAATGATCGCTTTACCGACTGCATAATAAA
>CAXUOL010001037.1:0-2399 GCA_964252435.1 uncultured Nostoc sp. | reverse complement strand
CCTACAGCTAAGGCACTCAATAAACCAAACTCACCCACCTGCACTATAGAATCGTGCCAACTGTCCAACATCCACAGGGAAAAGGAAAGTCCCAATCCTCCCACTAAAATTGGTCGCTGCAACTTCACAACCATGATTCTCCGCGCTTTTTGGATGGCTATTTCTTCCAGAATAGATCAAAATAAAACAAAACCCTGCAATCTTTACTGATTGTAGGGTTTTGTTTTATATTTTATGTGGTGGCGGGAAGTGGATTTGAACCACTGACCTTCGGGTTATGAGCCCGACGAGCTACCAGGCTGCTCTATCCCGCGTCGCTCTTAACTTTTATAGCATAACCTATAGTCAAGAGTTTGGCAACTACAAAAATGATAATTCTCCAATTACTTCTAAACGCTTGTATTTTCCCAAGGTGACAAATGTTTCTGAGAGGCTTTCGGCAGCGCTGGGACTAATCCACCCCATTTGCTGGAGTAAGTGAATAGCAACGGCATATTTTGCCCGTTTCGCCCCATCCATGACTTTGATTGCCAATCCCAAGCCTTCACCGAGTCTACCAATACACTGCACTCCTTCGGCACCTGTTTTACTGACTAGTTCTCCTGGAGTTAAGCGCATCAGTTCCGTATCAAATTCTCCATCTCCTGCGACCATAGCGGGGTGGTGAGTCATGGCACGGACAATGCGCTCCATATCCAAGTTGGTACTAGAGGCTAACAGTGCATATAAAGATGCCATGTGACCGAGTTGCATCAGATAAGTTGGTGCGCCACAGTCATCATGAGCGCTGATAAATTCTGCTGCTGGCATTCGCAGCAACTCTGCTACCTTGCCCAAAATTAACTGCTGTATTGGGTGTTTGCGATCCAAGTAATTATTTAAGGGCCAATGGCGTTGTTGACAAACAGCTAACATTCCTGCATGTTTTCCAGAGCAATTGTATTCCAGAGGACTCCGTTTGCCTTCAGGAATTGGACACTGGAGTATAGTCGGATCGAGATCCGCCCGCCAAAGGATGTTAAATACCTGTCGGACTTGATCTATTCTTCCTTTATGGGAACTTGTAATAATTGCTAAGTCGCGATCGCTGAGTTGATAGCGTTCCAGTGTACCTGTTGTGGTGACAGCGAGTGCCTGAAATGGTTTAAGGGCTGAACGGATAAATGCAGCAGTTTCAGAATTTCCGGCAACAGTTAGAACCCGTCCTCGTTCGTCGCAGACAACAGCTTGGACTATATGCCTGGATTCAATAATACCTTCCCGCAGCAACCGGACTTCCAGTGCTGCGGCTTGAGTTCGTTTTCCCATTGTCATGGGTTTATATTTATCACCTTTTTTTAGTTAGGAGTTAGGAGCGGAGCCGGAGACGCTCCGCCTCCGGTTAAGAGTTATGAATTATTAACTAATCACTCCTAACTCCTGACTCCTAACTTTTTAAAACAAATGCCAAACTATAGTACCAGTAACGTACATTCCCGCCAAGCCAGCAAAGGTAAATTGTAACCGCCGTAGAATGGGTTTAATTTCGTATGCAACAATTAAGCGATCGCGGTTGAGAACTTCCTCTGGTTTAGTCCAAGTTTGACCATCATACCAACCGGACTCTTCGTAAAATACTGTGGGACTACAAAGGCGATCGCACACGTAGAACCAACCTAAGTACAACCTTACCAGTACCAGCACTAACCCGACACTCGCTCCGGCTGCACCACACAGAATAAAATGTGCAATATACTTGTGAGGGGGAAAACTTGCCGCAGCTATCGGCCCTGCAAAAAGCCAAGATAAACCCCAAATCCAAACGAGTTTCGTGATATACTCGCGCCAATCTAAAGTGGTATCACGAAACAGCCAGGAAGTTTTTAACTCTTCGTATTCATTGAGCGGTTGTTGGTCTGTAGGAACTGGGCAATTAGAAACCGAAGACCTAATCATGTTGGCTTACCCTCACCCTCATCAGATTCTGGAAGGGAAATACGTTCTGCATGAATCCAGAACGCTTCTAAATTATAAAACTCCCGTTCTTTGGGCATCATGATGTGAACAATCACATCACCATAGTCTTGTAGTATCCAACTCCCCTCGACTTTTCCTTCTGTCCTTAAGGGACGGCGTTGCAACTCAGTTTCGACTTTTCCTTCAATTGCTTGAGCGATCGCCCTGACCTGTACCCTAGAATAACCAGTCATCATCACAAAGTAATCAGCCAGGTAAGACACCTCTGCTACTTTGAGCAATAATATCTCACCTGCTTTGCGATCCGATGCCGCAATTGCGATCGTTGCAGCTAATTTTTCGCTCGCCTCTTCGGTTTGGCCGTGGCTTATTACCGCACTCTTAGTCAGTGGGACAGATTGCAATGGGAAATTTCCTTGGAAATAATCAGTCATTAAACCTCA
>CAXUOL010001036.1:0-2404 GCA_964252435.1 uncultured Nostoc sp. | reverse complement strand
TGAGTTAGGAGTTAGGAGTTGGGAGTTAGGAGTTGGGAGTTAGGAGTTGGGAGTTGTAAAGATGAGTAAAAAAGTAATTAATACTGATAACGCACCTGCA
This sequence comes from uncultured Nostoc sp., assembly GCA_964252435.1. Lineage (GTDB taxonomy): Bacteria > Cyanobacteriota > Cyanobacteriia > Cyanobacteriales > Nostocaceae > Nostoc. The sequence continues at coordinate 2,304 of CAXUOL010001036.1, read as the reverse complement.
CCAGTGGGCCCTTATAATCAAGCGATCGCAGCTTCAGGTCAATTTGTATTCATCGCTGGACAAATTGCCATCGATCCCCGCCTTGGTGATGTCGTCTACACTGATGATGTCAAAAAGCAAACCGAGCAAGTATTAGCTAATCTTGAAGCCATCCTGACAGCAGCTGGGGCGACTTTCCAAGATGTAGTGAAAACCACTGTATTTTTAGCTGATATGAATGATTTCGCCGCAGTGAATGCTGTATATGCTAAATATTTCCCGGAAAATACAGCCCCAGCACGGGCTTGTGTCCAGGTATCACGCTTACCTAAAGATGTGTTGGTGGAAATTGATGCAATCGCTGTAATTAGCGGTTAGAGGAAATAGAACAATGAGCAAAATTTTAACGGTTACATTTGATGGTTCTGTTTTGCGCCCAGATATTCCACCTGATTTAGAACTGAACAAACGCTATGTGATTACCATCGTTTCTGAGGATATTAACTCATCTGAAACTAAAGTGGCTGATGTGTGGAATGTATTAGAAGATTTAACAGGGACAGTTGATGCACCCGAAGATTGGGCAAGTCAACACGATCATTACCTCTATGGCACACCAAAACGTCAGCCTGAAATTAACGCGTGACGGGTGAGCGAATATTTTTAGACACTGTTTTTATCCAAGCGTTACTAAATGTACGCGATCAATACCATCTCAAGGCTAAAACGAAAAATCAGACTATTATGCTCATCTTGAAAATGATAGCGGTAATCGATATATGTAATCTGATTATCTACAATAACAAAGGCTTCACTAACTGCTAGTAAATATTTAAGAGCGAAACGTATTCTAATGCGGAGATTAGCTCTCTGTGTAGTGAAAATTACTGCACTATATTCCTCAATGTATGTATTAGAGCAGTTAAGTAAAAGTTGCTCAACTTCATCTAGATAGGCTTGAATAACTTTACGCGACATTTCGGAGTTTGCTCTCTATCTCTTGGTGTAGAGCTAGATAATGTTGGTAGTTTGCTGCCCATTCGACAAACACTTGATCGTCAGAAGTTTCGCCTTGGTTATATTTGGCAAAAAATTCTTCTGAATTCATTTGGTACTTTATTTCATAGGTATTTAACTGTTTAGTAAGGGCAATCAGTGCATCTAGTGGAGATGTATATTCGATAATTTGTTTACGCATTGATTTCTTGATTCAGTTTCATTAGTTTATACTATAGCAATTATCATTTACGTGAGGTACAACCGTAGGGGAACGGCACTGGCTATTCGTGTCAACTTTCAGAGAGATAAATCATGAACATTGAATTGAAACCTGAACATGAACAATTTATCCAAGCCCAAATTGCTAGCGGCAAATTTACAAATGCAGATGAAGTAATTGATGTAGCATTTCATCTGCTAGAAAAATTAAATTCTGAGTATGTCCAATGGGTGGAAGAAACCCGGCAAAAAGTTGATGTCGCAATTGCTGAAGTTGAACGAGGGGAAGTTTTGGATGGCGAAACTGTAGTGATGCAGATACTAGAAAAGTTCCAAAAGGCTCGTGAGGCTTAGTAATGAGCCGCTATGTCATTTCACTATCTGCTAGTCGCGACTTAAATGAAATTTCTGATTACTTTTTAATCCGAAATTTAGAAGTAGGAGAAAAACTATTTAGAGAGTTTAACAATAAATGTCAAAATTTAGCGGTGTTTCCAAATATGGGACGCAGCTATACTCATATTAAACCTTCATTACGTGGCTTGCCGCTAGATGGATATGTCATTCTGTACCAAGTGATTGATGATGGGGTTAAAATTTTGCGTGTTGTTAGCGGTCGTCAAGATTTAGAATCTTTATTTGCAGAGTCGGATGAAGAGTAAAGCCATAAATTTTGTTAAGTGGGACAAAAAAATATAAAAATGTTCTTTGGCTTGCTGTAAAGTGCAGACAAAATTCTGTTAATTACCTCTCAACACACGCGATCGCTTCTATAACTTTGGGAATACTGAAATTAAGTACCCTAAAGGAGTATTAAAAATGGCAGAAAATCGCATCAGTGCCAGCCTAGCCCCAGCAGATAAAGAAGCAGTCATGCAAGCGATCGCTACAATTAGAGAAAAGTTACCATTTTTAGTAGATTTGACCCCTGGAGACCGGCGAACGATGCTGAAGATGGGAGATAAAAGTCGGGCTTTTGTAAGCAAAGCTTTAGAAGTGGCGACACAGAACCCTAACTTTTTGCCCCGTTCTTTTGATTTAGAAGAGATGCGCCGAGATTTGGAAATATATGAGGACTTGTATCCGGTGCTGTTGTCTCTAACCCAA
>CAXUOL010001035.1:0-2405 GCA_964252435.1 uncultured Nostoc sp. | reverse complement strand
TCACTGGTGGCCGACAGTTGCGGCTTAATTATGGGTAATTTACCGGACATGATATCATTTGTTATTTGTGAATAAACACCAGCACCTTGTAAATATAAAAACTTTTCTACTTGTAGTTTTTGTTCTACTCCTCGTGAGTGTACCCAGACTTTCTGAGAGGCTGTTTGAGTTAACAATGTGGTAGAGAGGGTAGCAAGCCCACTAATAACTGGAACAGCCCAATTTAATTGCTCAATCTTTTTACTTGCAGCGATCGCTGAAAGAATAGTTACAGTTGCAGTAAGAAAAACAGTAGAATATTTGAGTCCCTGAAACCAACGTTTATGTTGAAGAGCTTCCTCTTTAAAATGCTGGATTAGGCGTTCGCATTCATCGAGGGATTCCTTTTGTTTTTGTGATAAATGTCGGGGTAATATATCTGCTGAGTCTTTATCAGCATTTTGCTTGTTTGGGTTGACTATCTGACTTTCTTCTGTCATTTTTTTTTATTACTAGGAAATATCAAATTGCACATTTTGATTTTCATCATGTCTAACCCAATCTATTGAAGAATTTTTCTAGATACTTTTAAACTATCTAATGCTCACTGCGAGAAAAAACCCACAAACAGCAGAGGCAAGAGTATTAGGAGAGACACAATCAAAACGAGGGTTGCTGGCTCTATTTTAATATGGTTTTTTTGTGGATCGTGCATTTGGTACTATCTTGAACAACAAGTATATTAACTCAGTCTAAAGGATGTTTATTCTTTTTCTAAGCCCAATCAGGTTGAAAAATGTAAATTTTTTATTTCTGCATTTATTTTTTCCAAGGCAATTTAGTCCCCATTTCAGTTAATGCTGAGAAGAGAAGATAGAGAATGAGTAACCCAGCAGCTGCAAAGAAAGCGAGTAAATCGTTATCCATAAATGCCCCACGCTAAAACTTCGCTAATCATAGCGGAATCATTTAATCTTTAGCATTTTTTTGAGTCTGCAATCTTTGATTTTCTGGGTGCAAACTGTACCAGCCATACCAGTGACGAACTGCTAGCCAAACCGCTGAAAGCAAACCCGCTAAACTAAGAGTTAGTCCGCTAAACGGTACTAATAATCCAAAAATCGGTAGCACTGCTCCAGCAATAGTGGCGACGATCGCAGCCAGGGAAGCACTGCGGCTAGCTCCCAATCCCCATGTTAAAATTAGTAAAATGATCGAAATTAAAGTCCAAGCCAACTGAGCGTTAATAACGCGAGCTAGATAGGTCAAAGTCAATAGACAAGCAAAGAAAATACTAGCAGCGATCGCAATATTTCTAAAACTCATTGGCAGTGACAAATATAACAACAATATCCACCACAAAAATATTGCCGGTGCTAATAACAAAAGCCGGGGAATGATACCAGTATGACGAATGGGGTCGGTGTTAGTAAACACTCCAAATGGATTTTTGACTGAAACATTATCGTCAAATTTCCAAGTAAACTGAGTACTGCGTCCATCAACTTTAATCTCATTCGGTACAACACCACTAGCAAAATCAACCGGAGCAAAGTTGGCAATTGCTGTGAGGCGAAAATTAGAAAGTAACTGTCCGGCGGCGCTGTAAACCCAGCGAGGCCCGCCTTGAGCCTGATAGGTGACTCGAAAGGTAGTTTCTTCTCCTGGTTGCAGCTGGAAGGGAAAGCCATAGTCTCCCGGATTAGTTTGTTGTAGCCTAGTACCGTTACGCTCTACTTTGTAGCCAGCAAGAAGTGTGTAGCCATTAGGTGGCGATGCTTCAAAAAAGAAATTATTAATATCCTTGAGTTGGTTAACTACTTTATAATCAGCAGTGTATTCCACGCGATAAATTGAACTGCGACCTGGAACATCTACGCTTTGGTCTAGCTTGACTTGAATTTGCGAACCACCCAGCGTTAAGAAGCGGTTAATCTCTCGCGTATCATTAACTTTGACTATTTTGCCATTGGCTTGCGTAGTATAGGAGTATGGCTCCTGGGTAGTGTAGCGCACTTGCGGGGCAGATTGTTCGAGCTTTTCACCTGCGACACTTTCAGCTACTAGAGCCACCCTTGTTTGTTCCCAGTGGTGATAACGATTGCTCAAAGTCGAACAGAGGAAAAATCCAGGTACTAACAGAATTAATATTAGAGTTAAATGCTGTAATCCTCGCAACAGTTGGGAATAACGAACAGCCCACTCGCCAATGAATATAAATTGTTCCGGCTGGCTGCGACGCAGAGAAAAACTGATCAGTGCGATCGCAACTCCCAAAGCTACGACCAAAAATACTAATAACAGTGAAGCTTTGAGCGCCTGGGTTCCAAATTGAACAAGCTCAATTGGATGCGTCAAATCGGGTAATCCAGGAATACCTTGAGCAGAAGATGACATTGGTTGATTTTTGCAGAATTTGGAGAACC
>CAXUOL010001034.1:0-2407 GCA_964252435.1 uncultured Nostoc sp. | reverse complement strand
CGTAGTTGAGTTTGATTTCCTCTAAGAAGTCAAAAAGTAAACTCTGAATTTCTGAAAGTACGTGTTTTTCTTTTATTTCAGATCCCAAAGCGTCACTGAAGCTTTGTACCAATTGACTGGTGAGTTTTGCTCCTACAGGGTCTTCAACAGCGCTAACTAAAGTTTTGTAAAGATTAGTTGTGATTTGAGTCGCTAGTTGTTCGCTTAACTGGGTTTGGGCGTGTCCCACACCAGGGAGATTCTGGAGATTTCGGTAGACGGGGACTTGATGGAAGACGGTTTCGATGTTGTGGCGCAGAATGGCAACGATCGCAGGTTGGATATCGGGTAGCACTCGGTAGACAATTGTTTTTACCAAAAGACCTGCGATCGCTTCCACTTCATTCACATTATTAATATCTATGTAGGGACGTAAATTTTCTTGTTGCGAGAGCCAGCTTGTTAACTCACCCCGCTGAATTGAACCCTGAACCTGATTAATCACCCTCACTACTACAATTTCTGTGAGTTCTTCGGCAAAATTGGCGACAATCCCCTGATTAATTTGCTTTCGCACTGGATGCAGATTCAATAACCGCGCTTGATCGAGGCGAATTAATACAGGTATGATTCGCAACCCTCGCCAAAATGGCAGTAGTAAAAATAAATCGTACCAACGCCACAATAGTGCTTCTAACCAGCTAAAACTAGGATGTTGGCGTCTGAGCAAGAAGGTACGCCCCAGCAATTCTACGCCAAATAAAATCACAAAGGGTAAGTCAATCATCCAGAATTTATCAACAAAATCGCCATTTTCGCCGATTTGGCGGTAGTAGTTACTGGCAATCAAAGGGCGGATGCTCTTGTTAAAAAAATTAATTTCTTCAAGCCAGCCATTTTGTGATAAATATGGCTGACTCCAAAAAGTAGCGAAGGATTGTTTTGCAGATTCTTTACGGATGTGCGATCGCATCCTTTGTTTGATTTTCTCCAGAGTCCCACTCTTATTTGCTCCCGCAAACGGGTTACTGTCAATCATCTCGCTGCTAAGACGACTTATTTGTATTAGCCTGCTATTTACTTGAGGCGACTGTAACCCTGTTTGCCTAACTTGTTCTTCTAATGCGTCTACTGTTTCTAGATAACTTTTTGTGTCTCGATGACTTTCAATACCTTTGATTTGGTCATAAATCTTAGTAATTTGGGGAAGTTTTCGCAAGTAGAAATCTCGCCAAGGTACGTAACTTAAATCAAACAACACTAAACTTAAATTTACTGTGGCAACAATTGCCATAAATCTTTCAAACCAAAGATTACGCTGCTTATAAGATTTTATGTTTTTCATTTTTTGTAATATATGATACTTGTTTAGGTGTTTAAAACATAAATTCTTTCATTTATTAATTTTCTGCCCTTTTTAACCAATTACAGCAATTTCCTGTCGAGTAGACGCCAGTAGAAGTACTTCAGCCCAAAACAAAACTCCTTTAAAACCTCTTTTCCAACCATAGGCTGAAAATACTCCTGATTGCAGCATAGCCACAGGTAAAAAGACTGCCTTTCACCTGAAGTTGACGCCAATGCACAGATATGATTTTCTAGCGCAGTTTAGTGTTAAAAGGGTATATTCGCTTCAAATGATAACCGCTGTATCTTTGCTCATACAAGATACTTCTTTTGATAGATGACACAAATTATTTTTTGCAAATTTAGCTAAATTTAACAAAAAAAAATCACAATTTGTTCAAAATTCATTAAATAATCGTGAAAAAAGTTATTAAACAAACTTAAAATGCAGCTGTTAACGTTTATGATCCTGCTGATTTAACCCAAAGGAGTTTTTAAGTATGTGGTGTGGGTTTGGAAAATCAAGCGCAACCTTTGCTGTTACTTGCCTAATGACTGCTAGTTTGGTAATTGCAGACACAGGTTTTGCAGCCCCTCAAAAAAGTTATACGCCCCAGCAATTCCGTGAAGTATTGCGGGGATTAGGCTATAACGTCAAGGTAACAAATACTGCTTTGACAGACGAGGAAACTAAAAAGGCAATTCGTGAATTTCAGACTGGTTATAAGCTAAAACCAGTTGATGGCATAGCAGGGCCAAAAACCCAAGCTTTTGCTGCTAACATCGTTCAAATTCTGCACAGAAATTTGAATGCAGTGGTGAAGCCAAATCCTCCCCTGCCGCGCGATCATTTTTATGGTTCCCGCACGGAAGAAGTGGTGAAGGAGTATCAGAAGAAATATCAGTTGCAAGAAACTGGAATTGCTAACTTAGCACTCCGCCAAAAGCTGAATGAAGAAGCAAAGACACTCTTCAGCCAGCCGACAACTAAACCAACAACTAAACCAACAGCTAAACCAACAGCTAAACCAACAGCTACACCGACAGCTACACCGACAGCTACACCGACAGCTACACCAAC
>CAXUOL010001033.1:0-2412 GCA_964252435.1 uncultured Nostoc sp. | reverse complement strand
CCATCCGTGAAGCACTTCCCGCTTTTGACAAACAAATTAAAGGATTTGCAATGGATGATGCCGTGTTGACTGGGGTGGAAACCCGCACTTCATCACCGATTCGGATTAAGCGCCAAGACGATTATCAAAGTTTAAATACAGTCGGTCTTTATCCGGCTGGTGAAGGCGCGGGATACGCAGGAGGAATCCTTTCGGCGGGTATCGATGGTATCAAGGTGGCAGAGGCGGTGGCTTTAAGTATTTTGAGGAATTGTGATTGTAATTCTTGAGAACGAGATAATACTGAATGCGATCGCTAGTGGGAAATTTATCCTTGGTTGCGATCGCCAGCCTAAATCAATGCCAATAAATTTCATGGTCATAACACGAATTTGCGATTATTTTCGCATTTTCGGGCAACCATTTACCTAAATTTACTTGCTAAAAATTCTGATAAATAATCTTATAATCTTAAGCAGCTTGTCTTAATTTATTTTATCTGGCAATAAGTTAATCAAGATTATTCCAATGAAAATTTTATTTTTACATCCCAATTTTCCCTCACAATTTCGCAACCTAGCGACAGTTTTAGGTAAAGATCCTAATTGCCAGGTCGTCTTTGGGACAAATCGTCAAGAAGGGGAAATACCTGGTGTTTTTAAAGCTATTTATACTCCTTCTCGTGAAGCAGCGCCTCAAACCCACCACTACGTTCGCAACCTGGAAAATGCTGTTCTCACCGCTCAAGCTGTCTATCGCGTGGCAGAAAAATTAAAGGCTGAGGGTTTCGTTCCAAATATAGTTTATGGTCATTCTGGTTGGGGGCCAACTTTATTTATGAAAGATGTTTTCCCCAAAGCAGAATTATTGTGTTATTTCGAGTGGTTTTACCATGCTCACGGTTCCGATGCAGATTTCGATCCCAACGATCCGTTGAATGCTGATGATGAATGCCGCATCAGGGTCAAAAATGCGCCGATTTTAACTGATTTATATAGCTGCGATCGCGGTCTTTCCCCAACCAATTGGCAGCGGCAGCAGTTTCCCAAAGAATATCATAGCAAACTCACTGTAATTCATGATGGGGTTGATACCAAATATTTTGTTCCCAAACCAGGCGCAAAGTTAGTTTTACCAAGAATAAATCTGGATCTTTCTCATGTGGAAGAGTTGGTAACTTATGTGGGACGGGGAATGGAACCTTATAGAGGTTTTCCGCAGTTTATGGAAACGGTAGCGCTAATTCAGCAGCGACGGCCTAAGTGCCATGTAGTAGTCGTGGGAGAAAATCGGGTTGCTTATGGTAAAAATCTCCCCGATGGTCAGACTTATAAACAATTAATGCTAGAAAAATTATCTTTGGATTTATCGAGGCTGCACTTTACAGATAGGCTTCCTTACAATGAGTACCTTCAGGTTTTACAAGCTTCTTCTGCCCATGTTTATTTAACCCGTCCTTTTGTATTATCCTGGTCAATGTTAGAAGTAATGGCAGCAGGATGTTTACTAATAGCTTCTAAGACTCCACCAGTCTTGGAAGTTGTACAGGATAGAGTGAATGGACTGCTAGTAGATTTCTTTTCTCCCCAGAATATTGCTAATCGGGTTGAAGAAGCGCTGAATCATCCTCAAGAAATGAAAGCAATTCGTGCGAATGCGCGAGAGACAATTCTGAAGCGTTATGATTTGGCGAAACTGTTACCACAGCATTTACAATGGATGTTTGCTGGGAAAAATTTTGAAAGTTTGAAAAAGCGTCCAAGTTCTAAAGGATTTGGCAAAAGTCATTAGTCATTGGTCATTGGTCACTTGCATAAAGATTTTTTGCCTCAAGCAAAGGTGCAAATAAAAGCCTGAAAATAACGACTTTTGTAAGAAGTATATTAATTATGAGTTATTGATCAATAACAAATGACAAATGACAAATGACAAATAAATACAGAAGCGATATTGAAAATGCGAATTATTTTTACCATTGCCCATTTTTTCAAACCTAGCAATGAAGGTCGTCATGCTTCCCAACGCAAAGACCCGCAACCCCGTTTGGAGGCATTAACTAAAAGTATTATCGCTTTACACCAATTATTTGGTAAATCTCAAAGTATTATCAACATTGCTCAACGAGTAGCTTTTCCTGCTAATCAGCCGCAGTCTCACGAACTAGATATTGTTATTTGTACAACTCAAGATAATCATCTTCTCAATCAGCTTTCCTTACCATCCCATTTATATAGGCATCATTCTAGCAATGCAGAACCTTTGCTTTTAGGGTTTGAGTGCCAAGCTGTTCTGCAAAGTTGTCTCGGTCAGTATGATTATTACTGCTTTCTTGAAGATGACTTAATTATCCATGATCCTTGGTTTTTTATAAAATTAAACTGGTTTACCCAACAAGCAGGTGATTTAAATTTGCTCCAGCCAAATCGTTATGAA
>CAXUOL010001032.1:0-2413 GCA_964252435.1 uncultured Nostoc sp. | reverse complement strand
AACCATTCCCCTGTAGGAATTGATGAAGACATAGAAGATTGTTTATTTGACAGCTATGAAATCCTAAGTTCTCAAATTAAAAATAATGAGTTTGAGGTTGTACGTGGCAATATTGTAGTTGGAAATAAGTTTATTATAACTTTTGAAATTACAGAACTAAAAATTTTAAGTATTTTAACTAATAATCTCCAAAAGCGAACTTTAGATATTCAAAAACTGGGAATTGACTATCTTTTTTATCTCATATTTAAAGACATTTTGAATAATTACGAAACTGTATTTACCTATATTTCTAGAAAACTTGATGATTTAGAAGATGAAGTTTTAGACAATTCTGGTGATGAATCAACTTACCAAAAAATTGCCACAATGAGGCAATCTACTCGTTCTGGACGCCGTAATTTTCAAAGCATCAAGTTACTTATGGCTATTATGGATAATGAAGATTTCCAATGGATCGGTCAGCCAGTAAAAGAACTATTCAATCAAGAATTGGTTCATCACGTTGATAAACTCTGGCAAGAATATCAAGCTATAAGAGCCTGGATGTCAGAACTAATGGAAATTCAACGCGATAATATTGCTAGTAAAACAGGCGAACGAATTAATCGTCTGACTATCTTATCAACCATCTTTTTACCAATCACTTTTATGTCTGGTTTCTATGGTATGAACTTCAAGTATATGCCGGAATTAGAACAACCTTGGGCTTACCCTGTGGTGATCTGTATGATGGCATTAATTGTGATTGGCAGTATTGTCTATGCCAAAAAACAACGTTGGTTGTAGTATCTATAAAGTTACGAATAAAACGATTATCCCTAAATCGGTAAACAAACGTGAATCTCCCATTGATTATTCGTGCTGAAAAACACAACGAGAAAAGAGCAATTACGACAACGGACGGAGCATTTACCTATCGGGATTTGCTACACACTTCTAGCCAAATAGCAACAAGTCTTCTTCAAAATACAGAAGATTTACAAGAGCAGCGAGTTGCCTTTCTCATTCCGCCTGGATTTGAGTATGTAGCCACTCAATGGGGAATTTGGCGGGCTGGTGGCATAGCTGTACCTCTGTGTGTTTCCCATCCACGCCCAGAATTGGAGTATGTAATTACCAATTCTGGAGCATCGATTATTGTTGCTCATCCTAATTTTGAGAGTATACTGCGATCGCTCGCCGAAGCACACAATTTGCGATTTATCCTCACTTCAGAAACGCTCCCACATAATATTAGTAACCTCCCAGAGATAGATATCACTAGACGCGCCTTAATTCTCTACACCAGCGGTACAACTGGTAAACCCAAGGGTGTAGTTACGACTCACCAAAATATTCAAGCGCAAGTGACTAGCTTAAATACCGCTTGGGAATGGACATCGAATGATCGTATTTTACATATCCTGCCACTACATCATATTCATGGGATTATTAACGTACTCACTTGTACTTTATGGGCTGGGGCAGAATGCCATATATTGAGCAAATTTGATGCCGAAACCGTTTGGAACCGAATTTGTGAGAGCAACTTAACCCTATTTATGGCAGTACCAACGATTTATGTAAAGCTAATTGCGGCTTGGGAAACTGCCTCTAAGGAACGCCAACAAATCATGTCAGAAGGCTGTGCTAAGATGCGCTTGATGATTTCTGGCTCGGCAGCATTACCAGTTCAAGTTTTAGAAAAGTGGCAGACCATCAGTAGTCATTTTCTGCTGGAGCGCTATGGTATGACCGAAATCGGCATGGCGCTATCGAACCCTTTACACGCTGAACGATTGTATGGATATGTAGGAAAGCCCCTGCCTAAAGTTGAAGTGAGATTAGTAGATGAGAACGGAGAGTTAGTTCCAACTGGGACACCAGGAGAGATCCAAGTTAAAGGCCCAGGAGTATTTCTAGAATATTGGCAAAACCCCGAAGCAACCGCCAAAGCCTTCCAAGATGGCTGGTTCCGTACTGGAGATACCGCCGTAATCGAGAACGGCAACTACCGAATTCTGGGACGGATGAGCGTGGATATCATCAAAACCGGAGGCTATAAAGTTTCAGCTTTAGAAATTGAAGAAGTATTGCGATCGCATCCAGATATTCAAGAATGTGCTGTGGTTGGAGTTGCCGATTTAGAGTGGGGTGAACGGGTTTGTGCTGTGTTAGTATTGCAAGGTTCACAACCTTTAACATTACAAGCTTTCAGGAGTTGGGCAAAAGAGCGATTGGCTGTTTATAAAGTGCCAACCCAAATTCTGATAGTTGAAGAATTACCGCGCAATGCGATGGGGAAAGTGACTAAGCCGACGGTGGTTGAGCTATTTTGCTGATAGCGATCGTAAAACCCCCCTTAATCCCCCCTTGCAAAGGGGGGAGACAGGAAAGTTCCCTCGCCAATACATACGGGGAGGGTTAGGGT
>CAXUOL010001031.1:0-2422 GCA_964252435.1 uncultured Nostoc sp. | reverse complement strand
CGTAATAAATCCTCTGGCCAAGCGATAGAGATATGCCCTAAACTCGCCGTCGGGTTTTCTGGCGGGTTGGCAAGCATCGCCTGGAGTTTTTCTGCATGGGCAGTGGTTGGCTTGTGGTAAATCTTTGCCACCAAATCGTTATCGGATGGGAGTGCATAAACACAAGCTTCACCGCCACGTCCCAAACTGACATTGAGACTGAGGATTTCTTTTCTGGGGGAACAACGTAGTACCTGCATAATGAAATTACCGCTAACGGAAGTTATTGTAAGATGTGAAACCTGTAGATCGATTGCTCATGAGTCGTTGAATGCGGCTATAATGAGTGTTAAATCATCATCAGTGCGTTGCGTAATCCGCTCTGAGCGTAAAAATTTTACCAATTGCTCCTTTGCTTCTGTCTTATCCTCGGTATTGGCGACAAATTCAAACAGCGGAAAAAAGAACGGTTTGTGAGGTTCGCCAACAACCATATTTAAAGCCAGCATTTGTAATCCGTCGGTGATGATACCAACATTTACTATGCCTGTGCGCCATAATCTCATTTGTGCTGTATCTAAGGCATTGGGCGAAGTTAAAAAAGTGGTTTCGTTAATGTATTCACCACTATCAGGCATCGTCAGTGCCAACAGGTTGCCCATACTATCTTTAGCCACTGCCAAACCATCACCTATCTGTACCACAGCTACAACTTCTGGTGTGGCAACCAGCATAATTAAGGTAGTTGCTAAATCTTGAGGCTGTTTGTCACAAGTAACCGCCTCATCTTCCACAGCTTTTTTGGCGGCGAATATGGCATCATTTAAGAGCGATCGCACCAATGTATCATCAGTCAAACTTTTTCGGGTCAGCCCTTTAGTAGAAATGTTTTCTATTGCTGTCTCCACAGCAATCATCGCTCCCACTTTCCCAAGGCTAGCAGAACCCGCGCCATCTGCTGCAGCTGCCACTAAAACATTATCTGACAATATCTGCCAGTGATGAGCGTCCTGACATAATTGATTGTTTTTTAAGTGACTTGTACCACATACAGACGCAGCCACAATCCGCCATTGAGCAATCTGTTTTGATATGTTCATAAATTTTTTTTCTAGCAGCTAGCTGTGTAAACATCAAGCTGCAATTTTTAATTAAACAGTCCCCCAACCAATCGGCGGTAGTGCTACCTGTTCGTCTATTTGTGAATGAGAAACGGCTGACATACTAGTTGACAGCCAGACAAACATTTCGATAAAATTTAATCCTTTAAGCTTTAAGGGAGTACGTACAGTTATTTGATTTAAACGCGTCATATTCGCATTTTCTACTCCAACTGTAAAAAATGCTACTCGCTTGTTCGCCTCGTCTCCCTGGAGGCGGTGGGATGCTTGCTCTACCACTTGCTCTAACTCACCTTGGGGTTCTCCATCGGTAATCATAAATACCCAAGGACGATAGTAAGCAATCCCGTTGGCACGATACTGAGATTTCCGCTCTTGAATTATGTCCAAAGCTTTATGAATTCCCGCACCCATTGTAGTCAAGCCCTGCGCTGTCAAAATCGGCGGATTGAATTGATCGGCAGTCACAAAGTCTTGTACTACATTGATATTACTATCAAAAGTGACGATCGCCACTTCCACCCGTCTGGCGGCTAAGGAATTTTTGACTAATTCATCCTTTAAGCTTAGTAAACCTTGATTTAAAGCCTCAATCGGCTCTCCTTGCATCGATCCAGATGTGTCTAATAAAAGTACACAAGGACAACGTGGTTCTGGGTTTTCAGCAAATTCTACTACTTCATCAAGTTTTAATGTATCATGCATAACTTTTTGTGTTATGTTAAAGTTCAAAGCTTTATTTCCCTTTGTTCAGAGTATATAGTTTCAATCGCCGAGGCGACTACAGAATATAGTATCTATTGGTAGATGCTCTAATCTTTATTAAACAAATTATTTTCATAAAGTTCTCTATATATTTAAGATGAACTTGAGCACAGCTTAGTTTAGCAAAAAAGAGTTTATCAAAACCCAGCATTACCTGTTGTAATGTATCTACCAAAAACTTATATCCATTAAACCTACAGTACAATAAATACGTAAACTTTCCTAGATAAGTTTTTAAAGATTTTATGTAGAAAAATCGTTTCTTTAAGGAAAAATAATTAACCATAATTAAGCTCGTTAACTCTAGAAGTATACCAGTGTAACTGCGCGAACTTGGAATCAAATTTGTTTCTTGAAGTGACTGGGCATAAATAAACGTCATTATTAAGGTCTTCACTCAAGAGTTGTCATTAGTTATTCAAATCCAGAATTAACCAACATCTACTGATAATCTAGCTATGATAGATGCTTACCTTTATTCCTACCTACTTGTTGTTTGAGAAAAATTAAGTAAAATGTGCCAAATGTAACAAATAACTTAGAAAGCTTACAATTTT
>CAXUOL010001030.1:0-2422 GCA_964252435.1 uncultured Nostoc sp. | reverse complement strand
GGTTTGATTTATTTTCTCACCATATTGCTAGAGCGATTGAGACTCCAAATGATTTGCGGACTCTTTATTTGGGAGTGATTGTTTACAATCCCAGCGATCGCTCTGCAACTGTCAACATCTTGCAAGCGGCTAGTTATGTGAGTCAACCTGATGCACCTTTTGTCAAGCTTCCTCCCATGCTGTCAAATAATTCGGGAAATATTTATGCTGGGCCGGGCGATCGCGTCATGAATGATGTGCTGCGAGTCAGACGACAAGGATGGCCAGCCCAGTTGGTAATTCCACCAAAACAAAGCCGGATGTTAATGAATCATCCAATTCCTGTGCGGACTTTAACGCCGCCATTGAATGGACGTTCTACTTTGTTACGTTTGTATAGCGATCTTCCTGTTTATCTGGCGAACCTGGCCATGTTTGCCAAACCTAATCCCGATGGTAGTGAACGAGCGCCCACTTTAGAAGAATGGGAGAATTTGTTAGAAAATGGTGATTTTGCAGGGCCCCGTGAACCTGCCCCCAGTCCTCCAGATCGGCTTGAAGGGGCAGCAGAAATTTACGGGCGGGTAGCGGGGGTAGCTGTTGGCTCTCGTTGGCAAGCACAAATTACCGACTCTAATAGTTCATACTTGACAATTCCCGAATCAGGACAAGCTTTTTCTTACGGTTTAAGTACCCTTTTGGCAGGCAAAATGGGTACTGGACAAAACCAAACTGCTAAACTTGTAGCGCGTTATCCTGGTACTGCTTACGAAGCTCACGGCAACTACGCCATTGAATACAACATTTCTCTACCATTATTCAACAATACGGATAAGCCGCAAACTATAAATGTACTTTTCCAAACACCTATTAAAGAAGATGAGTTAAGTAAACCAGGGCTTCGCTTTTTTTCACCACCCGCACCATCTGTCTTTTTCCGAGGCACAGTTCGTATTCGCTACAATGACGATAATGGCTTACCCAAAACCCAATATTGGCATTTAGTTCAACAACGGGGACAGATGGGAGAACCGCTTGCTCAATTAAAAATATCTCCTGGACAGCGCCGACTGGTAGAAGTGGATTTTCTCTACCCACCTGATGCTACACCCCCTCAAATGTTGACAATTCAAACTGTAGACTAAACTGAACAATTTAAAATTCAAAATGATGCTGTCTAAGAGAATGCAAGCTAATGCATTCACAATGCAAACCGACGCATTCACATTGTCGGGTATTGCCAAATTTAATTTGCTACGAATTAATGAAATGCTGTACTAAGTATAGCTTTGCGTTCTCAGTCTTATGGAATACAAGTCTTGAGTTTAGTGCAATTTCTGATAAAACAGATGTTGTTCTTAACCTACTGGGGCAAAATAGAAAACATGACGATTGAATCCAATTCCTCTAATCTACCAACCCCAGAACCAGGCCCCGAAAATGACTTGCAGCCAGATGACTTTGACGGTGGTGCAGCTGAGAAGAACCTAAACTCAGAAGCACTAGCGACACAACAAGCTCTAGCAGCGATGTCTAACGACAAGCCGCTAAACGTCTACGCATCTTTAAAATCTCCGCAACATACAACTGCTTTACAACAAGCCCGTTCTGACTTCAAGCAACCCATTACCAAGCAATTCACAGTTAAGCCAAGGGCATTGCTGATTACTCTAATCGCGATCGCCATCACCTTCATTGGAATTATCCTTAATAACTGGATCGTTGGCATTATCGGCACGCTGATGGCTTTGTTGTTATCCCTTGCGATATTATTGCCTTGGTTGCAAGAAGTTTTAAACGAATGGTTTTCACCCCAAGAACGCACCCTGTTTGTTGCTATTTTGGGACTAATAGTAGCGATCATCGGCTTGATTAGATTCACAGGTGTAGGCGATCGCCTGCTGCTTTTAGGACGCCAGATTAACTGGGATATTGCTGGTAGCCTAGCAGAATGGTTTGGTGCTTTGGGGCAAATTCTCATCGCGATCATCGCCGTTTACGTAGCATGGCGACAATATGTCATTTCCAAAGACTTGACAATTCAGCAAAACCTGCTAACAGTTCAGCAAAATATTATCACCCAGCAACAGACGATTGATTCCTATTTCCAAGGCGTTTCCGACTTGGTATTAGATGAAGAGGGATTATTAGAAGATTGGCCCCAAGAAAGAGCGATCGCTGAAGGACGCACTGCGGCAATTTTAAGTAGTGTCGATGGTAGTGGGAAAGCGAAAATTCTCCGTTTTTTGTCACGTTCTAAGTTGCTGTCACCTCTAAAACGCGATCGCTTATTAGGTCGAGCCATTCTCGATGGTACTGGCGGATATGCAGAAGACCGCCTCGAAGGTGTGCGTGTCATCGATTTAGGCGTAATGTTAGCCGCAGCAGACCTTTCTGGTACTGATTTGCGTTGGACTGATCTGAGCGAAGCTAATCTTGTCCG
>CAXUOL010001029.1:0-2424 GCA_964252435.1 uncultured Nostoc sp. | reverse complement strand
ACCTTTCTGGTACTGATTTGCGTTGGACTGATCTGAGCGAAGCTAATCTTGTCCGTGCCAATTTGAGCGGTTGTGATTTAGTAAAAGCCAACCTCTCTCGCGCAATTTTATATGGTGCTAATCTCAATGGTGCCGATATCAACGGGATTCGCTTATTCTATGGTGTAGTAGATAAAGCCTCACCCCGCAGTCGCACTGAACCACCAGATTATGAAACCGGCGAACAAACCGGCGCTGTGGTAGAAAATACCGATTTCAGCAATGTGCAACGAATGTCTGAGTCTACACGTAACTACTGTTGCACTTGGGGTGGCGAAAAAACTAGAGGTACTATTCCTGGTGGTTGTGAAGGTATTCTTAATAAGTTGGGAAGATAGTTATAAGCTGTAAGAGTGATCGCGGGAATTTTCCCTCCAAGTTCTGGTGACATAGCTCTAATTTAACATATCATTGTATCGAGGAGCACTTTCCGCTCGATACAAAGCGTCTTTGCTACAATCCCATGTTTAAAAACTCGGTTCCTCCTACCTCCTGAAGAGCCACTCTTAATAAAACTTTTGCCTAATCCTAATTTTTAACTGTTTTGATTAATCAACACTCCGAAAAATTATTAAACAGTCAACAGGAAAATGCACCAGGTGAAGGCTATATATTTAGCTGGTTTGATTGGTTTTGTCTTTGCTATCCACCAGGCTGGCTAATTTTATTCAACCGCCATTGGCAGCACTATCATACAGATCCAGATGGTTGGAATTGGCTAGAATATGGATTATTTTTAATTCCTGGCGGATTTTATCTAGCGTTGCTGAGTCGCTGGTTGCGTCTGGGTTTTCGTTCACCTCGAAAAGAAGTTGGTGAATTTGATCCCATATATCAACAAGCTTTTGGCAAAGAAGTTCTTGGCCCCATCGTTAAATATTATTTTCGGGGAGAGTTGCAACAAGTTGAAAACTTGCCGTCAACAGGGCCATTGATTGTGGCCATGAATCATGCCGGGATGTGTTTTCCTTGGGACTTTTTGACCTTTGGTTATTTATTAAGTGAAGCCAAAGGATGGGTAGTACAACCCATAGCAAATCCAGCATTATTTGAGCATCCTTGGATGATTTGGTGGCTACCACCTCAATGGTCGCAGGTTTTAGGTGGTGTGCGAGCCGAACTAGATAATTTTGAGGGCGCGATGGCTTCGCCAACGTCTTTGACGAACGCTCAAGGTAAAATTCTTTTATATGCACCCGAAGGTATTCGCGGGCCTTTGAAAGGTTGGAGGAGACGTTATCAACTAGAAAAGTTTGATGTGAGTTTTATTCAGTTGAGCGATCGCTATCATATTCCGATTCTGCCAGTAGTTTGCATCGGTAGTGAATTTCTACATTCTTGGGCTGTTAATTTCACCAAATTGCAACGACTAGTCAAATTACCATTCTTACCTTTGTCGCCTTTGATGTTTGCTTTACTTCTGTTTCCCTCAATGGGAATTTGGGCAATGAGAACTCGTTTGCGTTACTTTATTAGCCCTTTACAACCAGTAGAATTGGATAACCACTCAAAGAAAGGGCGTGCAGCAGCTTATCAACAGGCGCAACAATTAAGAGAAAAACTGCAAATTCAAATTAATCAATTTTTGGGTAAATCTTAATACTACAAGCTGAAATTTGTTGATTCTAACAGGTTTACGATGTGGTTCAATTAAATTAACACTGCTGTAAGTTTGTAGTGAATTTATGGAACCTGGGACGCTGACGGCTGTTTGTTAGCAACACAACCTGTTTTGTTAGCAATGCTTATCTATTTGTGGCAAATGCTGATGTTATCGAACAATTAACCAAATTTTTGTGAGTGGAACTAGGCGGCTAAACTGACTCCACTGAAGAAGCACCGAAACGATAGCCTTTGCCGTAGACTGTGTGAATCAGCATAGTTTCTTTACCCACCTCAATCTTACGGCGCAGCAAACGAATTAATGCCGCAATTACATTACTACTGGGTTGTTCTGACTCTTGCCACAAATTTTGCATAATCTGGGCATGAGTCAGAAGTTGTCCAGTGTGTTCCATAAAGTATTGCAACAACTGACTTTCTTTTTGCGATAGCTCAATTATTCGTCCTTGGCGATAGGCTACTTGATTTTCACAATCGAGTTCTAAATCAGCGACGGTTAAGCGTCCAGTGGTGGTTTCATAGGTTTGGGAACCGGAACGACGCAATAAAGCACGGACTCTCGCTAGTAACTCCCGCAGTTCAAAAGGTTTAACTAAATAGTCGTCTGCACCAGCATCTAAACCCTGTACGCGGTCATCTAGAGTATCTTTAGCTGTGAGAAACAGCACGGGAGTGGTTTTACCTTGGCGTCGCAATTGCTGACAAATTTCTAACCCCGTTTTTCCTGGGAGCATCCAATCTAAAATTAGTAAGTCATAATTG
>CAXUOL010001028.1:0-2425 GCA_964252435.1 uncultured Nostoc sp. | reverse complement strand
TATTTTTGACCCGATGGTAAATTTCTTTTAATAACACCTCTTTTTCTAAGAGTGATGCTTTAATTTGCTCCTCCCACTGCTTGCGTTCGCGTTGCGCAGCTTTCCGCTCGTTAATGTCTTCGACCACAGAAATAAAATATTTTGGCTCTCCACTAGATTCGCGCATTAAAGACACAGTAAGATTAACCCAAACTATGGAATTATCTTTGCAGAAATAGCGTTTTTCCATCGAGTAAGTTTGAATATTATCTGCTAAAATCTGCTCAACATATTTCAGGTCAGTGTTAAGATCATCCGGGTGAGTAATATCTTGGAAAGTTAACAACTGTAGTTCTTTGAGTGTGTAACCGACAATATCGCAGAGCTTCTGATTAACTAACAACCAGCTTCCATCGATTGCGACATGGGCAATGCCAACAGCAGCTTGATGGAATGCAGCCCGAAATCGCTGTTCGCTCTCTCGTAATGCTTCTTCTATTCGTTGGCGTTCAGTAATTTCTGTATGTAGTGATTCGTTGATTTTTGTTAACTCTGCTGTCCTTTCCTCAACCATGCTTTCTAATTGGTTAAGTAGGCTATTTAGTGTCTCCTCTACTTGCTTGCGATCGGTGATGTCAGTATGTGATCCTGCCATTCGTACTACATTACCATCTTCATCCCACAGTGCTTGCCCTCGATCTAAAATCCATTTATAGGTGCCATCTTTACATAAAGCTCGATACTCGGTAATGTAAAACGGTGTTTTCTGAGCAAAGTGATCTTGAACAGCTTGTTTCACCCAATCAAGATCGTTTGGATGCACTCGTGTCACGCATTCATCTAAATGGTTAGAAATTTCGTGGTCTTCGTAACCGAGCATTTCTTTCCAGCGAGCCGAGAAGAAAACTTCATTGGTTTTAACATTCCAGTCCCAAATTCCATCATTATTGCCTCGCAAAGCTAATTGCCAGCGTTGTTCGCTTTCTCTCAACACCTCCTCAGTCCGTATGCGTTCAGCAATTTCCTTTGCTAGTTGGTAGTTTGCAGCCTCTAGTTGGGCAGGACTCGGTAGAGCCAGCACCTGCGGCATTAATGGCACAAGCTCTATAGCCGTCAATACGGAGACAAAAGCAGTGATAGCTTTGAGCAACCCTGATAGCCAATAGGTAGGATACCAAAGCGTCCATACATCCATTAAATGAGTTGTGCCACAAGCAACGATGAATGTGCCAAACATTAGGAATATCCAGCCGAAAGGCATATCTCGCCGTTTACGGACAAAATAAACCAACATCACTGGAATTGAATAATAAGCAAGTCCAGTTAACACATCTGAAATCAGATGCAACCACACCAATCCTGGTTTCCAGAGGTAGCAATGTCCGTGGGGAATAAACTGGCTAGTAGAGAAAAAATTATTTAAAAATTCCATTATAAAAACCTACACATTGCACAAGTCTTCACCAAAGCCTGAAGTGCGAAAGAAGAGGTTTTTAACCTCAGACCTCTTATAGATGCGTATACACCTAGAGAGTGGCTCTCATATTCTCAAGGAGAACTACGTTTGGCATTCGTCAGAGTTTTAGGCTAGAATTGAGTAGTAGCTTGAGTTTCTACGTTCTGTGTTCGTCATCTTTTCTGAGTTTTTTAATCTGATAATATAAGATTTATTAAAATTAAAGTACCGCGATCGCTTTGGTTATTGTTACCGTATATCCTCTGAAATCAACCATTTACATATATAAAAACCTTGAAAAATCACAGTAATATTTCGGTTATATAATAATCTAATTTTAATCTAGCTGTATACGTGTATTTTCGGGCTACCTCACCTCAGTTTGGATAGGTCAGCACTATTAATCTGTCATATAGTGTTCGGTTAAAGATTTATCAGCTTGGGATTTTTCGCCAGGTGACATTGTGTCACCAGCTTCTCTGTCAATGCGACAAAGAAAGTATGGACTCAAAGCTAGAGGGCGATCGCCTTCAGTGATAGGATGTCGAACATGGGCAATGGGCGAGCTTTTGAGTTGTTGTTATGAGAGACAATGACTCTACTACGTCAGTTATATCTCTTCAGATCTTTTTTGGTGAAGGCTAATAATTAGCTAATATTTTGCTAACAATAAGTCAATGAACGTTAGCAAAACTCCCATCAGTTCCACTCTTCACAGCGATCGCTTTCACCCCAAACACCCTGTATTTACTCAGAAAGTTAATAGCCTTGAATTGCTAATAGGAGCAATGGGCACAAGCCAAGTAGCGATCGCTCAAATCTACAACAGACTAGATACTTTTGCCGAAACTACTAGCGATAACTTCGTCCAAGTCACCGGACGCTTTGATCAGTCAGATATGCAAAAAGCCGTCGTATTGACGGCTTTTGAAGCTATGGGCAGTACCAGACTCGAACTGATGACATCCTGCTTGTAAGGCAGGCGCTCTA
>CAXUOL010001027.1:0-2430 GCA_964252435.1 uncultured Nostoc sp. | reverse complement strand
CATCAAAGCTCTGCCTGCAACTTTCTACACCCAAAAAGAACTTTTAGCTTGGCGTAATAACCGTGATAAACCTGATGGTTCAAATATCTTGAAGAGTATGAAAATGGAAACTTTCTGGGTTGCGATCCAGGGAGATGTTGTAATAGGTTTTGCTAGTTTTATTGTTGATGAACTTATCGGACTGTATGTCCATCCTAAATATCAAAGTAAAGGGATCGGGCGTGCTTTAGTTCAACATTTTTGCAATGAAGCAACTAATCAAGGTATAAATAAGGTAATTACAACTGCTAGCCTCTATGCCGAAGGCTTTTATTTACGGCTGGGATTTACTGCCATCCAAAAAGCACCTCATTATTTAAGAAGTGGAATAGTTGTTCCAGTTACTAAAATGAGTAAAACATTAACTACTGTACCGAAATAAATTTGAGAAGGTAAATATTTTCAATAACTTTAAAAATGTTGGCATCAACACTATTTTCCCCAAATTACGACCACTTTTTCTACATAATCTATGATGAAAGTAAGTACTTGCCAGCATAAATGCATAAAACCATCCGTTCATCAACTCTCACCCGTACACGTTTGATAGAAGCCGCCTTGCAGGTATTTGCCAGTTTAGGTATTCAAGGAGCAACTACCCGTGAAATAGCTCGTGTTGCTGGTGTGAATGAGGTGACTTTATTTCGCCACTTTGCTAGCAAAGAACAACTTTTGGGAGCAGTAATGAAAAATGCCTTGGCACTCCAGACAGAAGCCCTTGCACACCCTGAAGCGTGGACACAGGATCTAAAAATTGATTTAAAACAGTATGCCGATCTCTACAATACTATGCTAGAGACACAGGAGGACTTAATTCGTACCTTCATTGGAGAAGCCAAACGTCATCCAGAGGCAGCCAAACAAGTGATTCAAGAAGCTGCAAAGCCCTTAGGGGAAAAACTAGTAGCTTACCTGCAATCGAGTCAGAGACTAGGCACTGTTAGAGCAGACCTTGATCTATTCCCAGCAGTTGATATGTTTAAAGGAATGCTATTAGCCGGAATGCTATGCCGTAGTGCAAATTTCAATCAAGGCAGCTATAGCTGTGAGGACTATATCGAAACCTGCGTAAATATTTTTGTGGGCGGTATTATTGCCACTCCGTTTTCGGTTGTCAATACGGCTGTAAGCCATGATTTTTGAAGGTAAGTTATTTCCTAGCGTGGCAAAACTTACTAGAGAAGAGTAAAAATCCTGTAATCTTGACCTTGTAGCGAAATAATGGTGCAAAAACTTGGCATGAAATTGTTTAAAACCAGAGGCAACATCGTTTGAAGTACTCGATTGTGTTCAAAAAAAATGCCCTTCGTGCGGTCAAGCAATGTGGAATGAATACAATAATCCTCAACATATAAGAACGTTTTATGGGGTAGTAGAACTACAGCTAAAAATTCGTCGATGTCAAAATAAGTCATGTCTGCGGTACAAAAAAGCATATCGACCAGAGCAAGAAGGCTCCCTAGCTCTACCACAAAATGAATTTGGTTTGGATGTGATTGCTTATATAGGAGTATATAGGAGCATTAAGGTACCAGGAACATAGAAGTGTTCCTCAAATACACGCTCACCTTGAATTAAAGGGTATATGTATAAGTCAACGAACGGTCACGCACCTAATTGACAGATATGACGAGTTACTTTCTTTATGGCTAAAAGACCATAAAAGGAAAGGTTAAAAGCAATAGTTAAAATCAAGGACGAGTGATATTAGCCATTGATGCGATGCAGCCAGAAATTGGACATGAGGTATTATGGGTAATTCGAGATTGCTTATCAGGAGAAATAATACTAGCTAAAACCTTATTATCATCAAGGAATGAAGATTTAGTAGCGTTATTATTAGAAGTAACTAATATCCTGGATGTACCAATTGATGGCGTTGTTAGTGATGGACAACAATCAATTCGTAAAGCTGTTAGGGTAGCATTACCTAGTATTGCTCATGGTTTATGTCATTATCATTACCTGAAGGAAGCAATTAAACCCATATATGAGGCGGATAGACATGCAAAAAAGGAATTGAAAAAAAAAGTTAGAGGATTACGAGACATTGAACGTAGTGTTACCAATGAAGATAAGGATTTGGCGACTAATATTGAAGATTATTGCTCGGCAGTACGTAGTTCTATAACCAATGATGGTCATCCACCATTAGAAGCATCTGGATTAAAGTTACAAGAAAATTTGACATTGATAGAGCAAAGCTTAGAACGGATGGAAAAAAAAGTGCTTTACCACCACCTTTAGTCAACCTAAAACACCTTCTAGACAAGGGATTATCTGCGACTGCATCTTTATTTTCACCTGTTATAGTTGCATATCAGTGGGTTGATAAAGCTAGTAATATTCTCAATAATAAAATAGCTCTTGATGCTGCTGGAGTCAAACAAA
>CAXUOL010001026.1:0-2437 GCA_964252435.1 uncultured Nostoc sp. | reverse complement strand
TTTACGTCTATGAACTTTCCTCCCCAACTCCAACAAAAGATTGAAAAATGGGCAACCAGTTATCCAATCCCGGAATTCGAGGTGAGGCTGTATCTTGTGAGAGCTACTAAGCGGGCAACTGGAATAACCTTCTGTGCAATCACGACCTCTTCACCAAGTAATACCTGACTCAGCAATTCAGAAAACTTGGTAGTTACTTCAGAAACATTAACGGTGATACTCATTTGCCTAAGTAATTGTTAATTCCTAATATTTATTAGGATAACACTGGCTATAATCGCATTTTTCAATTTTGTGACGATGACCCGATTATCCGCGTAGATGCGTACTCCTGTAAAGCATCTTGTAGAGAAGCAGCTTGTTGTCAGACATCGCTATTCTCTCATAAACACAAATGCAATGGGGCAAGCTAATCGCAGAAATATGTCCAAAGACAAAGCCTAACAAGCTTGATAAGATGGAAAAAATAGTTTAACCTAACTGCCAAGGTTATGAGTAACATTAATATTTCCTTGCCTGAGTCGATGAAAGCCTTTATTGAGGAACAAGTGGCTCAAGGTGGCTACGGTTCAGTTAGCGAATATCTACAAGAGTTAATCACTCAAGACCAAAAACGCAAGATGCAAGAACATGTAAAAGAACTTTTAATTGCAGGACTTGAAAGTGGAGAAGCAATAGAAGTTAATGATGAATGGTGGCAGCAAAAACGCACACACTTGATCAACCAGCTGCATCAAGAGAAATAATGACAAAGCGAATAGTCATTACACCCAAAGCCAGTTTAGATATTGATGAGTATTTTGTTTACATTGCCCAAGAAAACCCCGACACGGCTCTTTTGTTTTTTGACTCTGTAAGAGAAACTTTTGCACAGTTAGCAATAATGCCTGGAATGGGTAGCCGTTATCCCGTGGAGAATCTTCGTTTACAAGGTTTACGTAAATGGGCTGTTAAGGGATTTAAAAAATATTTAATTTTTTACTTTGATGGAGATGAAAGCATTGAAGTTGTGCGGATTCTCTATGCGGGGCAAGATATAGAAAGGATTTTAGAACAGGAGTGATATTGATTAGCGATCGCTTGTATGATTACTTTGGTGGAGCGATCGCTTTTCTCTCATCAACACAAATACTTAAGCGTAGACCGTCGTAGGCGATCGCTTTTTGCAATTGATGTGTTAATTGTATTTACGTCTATGAACTTTCCTCCCCAACTCCAACAAAAGATTGAAAAATGGGCAACCAGTTATCCAATCCCGGAATTCGAGGTGAGGCTGTATCTTGTGAGAGCTACTAAGCGGGCAACTGGAATAACCTTCTGTGCAATCACGACCTCTTCACCAAGTAATACCTGACTCAGCAATTCAGAAAACTTGGTAGTTACTTCAGAAACATTAACGGTGATACCCACTTGCCTAAGTAATTGTTAATTCCTAATATTTCTTAAGATAACACTGGCTATAATTGTATTTTTCAATTCAAAATCACTGAGTATATTTTCTAGCCTGATTATTACCGTAGATGTTTACTTTTACAAAGAAGCAAGCTAGGCAGAGCATCTCGTAGATAAGCAGGTTCTCGTCAGGCAATGATAGAAGAGAATGCCGTTGATTTACCTGGAAATATCGCTGATTTTATTCTGGCATATCTCAACTAACTTAACTGCGATCGCTTGGAAACTGAACCAAATAATCCAACTTCCTAAGCGATGCCATTCGTTATAGCTTGGTAATGCTTAAAACAACATTTATCATTGACAGTCTAAGTATATACGCAATATACTTAATAAAGTAGCACCTAACGATAGAGTTAATCAAAATAATTTTCCCAGAGAATAAGAGACGAGCAATATAAAAGATAATTTGGATAAAACAAATGAACACCAAAATTATTGCTTTTTTGGGGATTACGGCAGCCTTTGCAAGCTTAGGAAGCCAAGTATATGCACAGTCACCAACATCAAGCTCAAATCTAGAGCAATACAGATTAACTGGTGATTCTCTCGTTGGAATTGATCATAGAACAGCCCAAGAAGACTTTAAAAGCTTTTTTGAGCAAACTAATCCAGCAAGCATTTCCAACAATAATAGAAGAGACAATAAAACTCCAACCCAAATCCGCTTTAACGAAACATTATCACAACCAGACACTTCTGTTTTATTAGCACCAGCTCAGTCTGGAAGTGACAATGATGGATTGCAAGTACAGTTGGATTTACAGAAAGAATAATCAGGTATAAAGGTTGACGCTGTAGTTTTAATTAATTATGGGTTGCCCAAAATCATTGGTAGGCACAATTTATGAATTGTGCCTACGTTATTTTCACTGTTATGTCTAAATGGTATAACGAACCGCAGAGGCGCAGAGAACGTAGAGAGAATAATGAGAGATTTTCACGAATGATTTCGGATTGCTATATACATTGGATTATTCTTGTA
>CAXUOL010001025.1:0-2437 GCA_964252435.1 uncultured Nostoc sp. | reverse complement strand
TGCCCCCCCTGCCTCCTCCATCACCCCCAACTTACAAGAAGTAATGCTGGGGTATTCTGACAGCAACAAAGACTCTGGTTTTTTAAGTAGCAACTGGGAAATTCATAAAGCTCAAAAATCACTGCAAGAAATAGCAGAAAACTACGATTTAAGCTTGCGGATTTTCCACGGACGCGGCGGTTCTCTGGGACGAGGTGGGGGCCCTGCTTACGAAGCGATTTTGGCTCAACCAGGTCATAGTATCAATGGGCGAATCAAGATTACCGAACAAGGAGAAGTTTTGGCTTCCAAATATTCTCTGTTGGACTTGGCTTTGTATCACATGGAAACCATCACCACCGCTGTGATTCAAGCTAGCCTGTTGCGGACAGGGTTTGATGATATTGAACCCTGGAATGAGATTATGGAAGAATTAGCAGCGCGATCGCGTCAACATTATCGTGCTTTAATCTACGAACAGCCTGATTTTGTTGATTTCTTCCACGAAGTAACTCCCATTGAAGAAATTAGCCAGTTGCAAATTAGTTCCCGTCCCGCACGCCGTCCATCTGGTAAAAAAGATTTAAGTAGTCTGCGAGCCATTCCTTGGGTATTTAGCTGGACACAAACTCGCTTTTTGCTTCCTTCGTGGTACGGTGTTGGCACAGCATTACAAGAATTCTTGAACGAAGAACCAGAAGAACACTTGAA
This sequence comes from uncultured Nostoc sp., assembly GCA_964252435.1. Lineage (GTDB taxonomy): Bacteria > Cyanobacteriota > Cyanobacteriia > Cyanobacteriales > Nostocaceae > Nostoc. The sequence goes on along the minus strand of CAXUOL010001025.1, from coordinate 1,747 downwards.
ATTGCTACGCTACTTTTACGTTAAGTGGCCCTTCTTCAAGATGGTAATTTCTAAGGCCGAGATGACTTTGGCAAAAGTAGACATGCAAATGGCGCATCACTACGTCCAAGAACTCTCAAAACCAGAAGATCAACTTCGTTTTGCCAAGGTGTTTGACCAAATTGCTAGCGAGTTCTATCTGACAAGAGATTTGGTGTTAAAAATTACCGATCACAATCGACTGTTAGATGGCGATCCTGTATTACAACGATCTGTGCAGTTACGCAATGGCACAATTGTCCCTTTGGGATTTATCCAAGTTTCACTACTCAAACGCCTACGGCAGTCCCAAAATACGACTGCTACTTCTGGAGTAATTCATTCTCGTTACAGCAAAGGCGAGTTACTGCGAGGAGCATTGTTAACTATTAATGGTATTGCTGCTGGAATGAGAAATACAGGTTGATTGGGGATTGGGAATTGGGCATGGGGCATAATGACAAATGACAAATGACCAATGACAAATGACAAAAAATAAAATTTTAATTTGTACTTTTTTGGCGCTGTCATCAGGTTTTTTTGGTGCTTACACCAGTGGGCAAATTACCATAATGCTGCATAGCCAAAAGTGCCAAAACCAACCTTGGGGTTTAAAGGAAATGTGCAACGCTTGGATGACACCAGGGGCAATGTGGCAAGGTAGTACAACAGGACTATGGACAGGCACTATCTTGGGGGCGTTTGTTGGTGGTGTGGTGACGCGGAAAATTCGTTACTAGCAATTCAAGCCACTTCAAAGAGAATAATATTGTGGCAACAAATCCAACACAGACAATGGGCAAAGTCACAACTAAAATTACAGTCTATCCTGGCTTATGATCCAAACGGGTGGCTTGCTCTAGAGCGGATTTTTCTTTGGCTCGGCGGGCATAGGGTTGTAATTGGGTGCGATCGCAAGCTGTAAAAATACTCAGGTTTTCCAAGGTGATCCCCCGCATTAACATTTCTACGCGCCAGGTTTGTTGTGCTTGGGCGATCGCTGGCGTTTGTCCTTGGGGAGTCAATAGCCCTTCACTCCATACTTGCCAACGTGTCTCAAGTTCTGATTCTGAGATGCGTGTGCCTGTTTCATTTAGAAACATAGCTGTTTGAGCATCTTTACGACTTTTCAGCCATTTGATTAAGGGATTATTAGTAAAAGAACCGTAGCGTTTGCCCAAAATCCACTGATTGACGGGTACTTGACGGACAAATCCGGGAATTGTGATTTGCAGGAAGTGCCCTTGAGTATCGTAGATTTGGTGCGATCGCTCTAAGCTAGTTATTTCTGTAGCGGATAACCCAGCCCCAAATAATACGTAAGCCAAGGCATAATCTCGTACTCCAAATTTCCTAGACTGTTGCAGAATTTCGTGAACTAAACTAGCTGGTAAATCAGCTACTTCTGTGGTGGTGAATCCTCCTTGTAAGGAGTTTATTGCTGATTCTGTTGAAGATGACATGGCTCCATGTAAAAACAACTCCACCAAATTTTCCAGAAAATCATCCCGATCCTCCCAAAGTTCGTGAAATTCGCTGGTGAACTCAATTACTGCATATCCCAAAATCATCCCATTCAGCAAACTGGCTAATTTTTCTGCGGGTAAATAGGTATTTAAGTGTCCTTGCTGGATTACAGTAGCTAAATACTGAGCTACATAACGGTTTGCCTCAGTTACTCCCCTGCCTAGTGCGCGGCGATTTTCTGCCGGGAATTGGTCGGCTTCAC